>NZ_PPQR01000097.1 GCF_002902085.1 Staphylococcus simiae | reverse complement strand
GACACAAAATACTTTATTAATACTTTTAAATATCATACTATATCACTTCACAGTCTACAATTATATCATAATATAGACCAAAGTTGACTTTTAACGAAAAATTTATTTGTTTTTTTAAGTAAATTATGCTATGTTATTTAAGTATATAAGTAGTTATGTGTATTTATATTTATTAAAGGAGGTACTCATATGGGTAAACAATGTTTCGTAACAGGTCGTAAAGCTTCGACTGGTAACAGACGTTCACACGCTTTAAACTCTACTAAACGTAGATGGAACGCTAACCTTCAAAAAGTTAGAATTCTAGTTGACGGTAAACCTAAAAAAGTTTGGGTTTCTGCACGTGCTTTAAAATCTGGTAAAGTAACTAGAGTTTAATAAATATATTGCACATTAAAATGATCCTTATGTGGAGGCATCATTTATAAGAACTTAAAGGCATCCTTTAAGTTCTTTTTTTGTTTATAGTTTTATAACAACCGCACGTCTGTCAAAAATGAGTCCGATTTATTGGAAAACCAAAATAAAAAAGAAGCTAAACAATAAATATCCGTTTAACTTCTAAAAAAATTTTATACATCAATCCCATTTGTTAGAGAGCGTAAATTTTCATTACTTTCTATCTATATTTGATTAATCATTTCAAAAATTGAAAGTATTTGTATTAGTAAGATTTAAAAAGTGGAACAGTAAGTGCGTTGATTTAAAACACCTCTGTTCCACATTTTTTAATTAATATTTTAATTATTTAAATCTGTACTTCTTATTTGTAATAACAAACCTTGATGTACATTAATAATTGCATTATCTTGTTCAACTTCATTAGAAATGGTTAAAGTCGATCCTAGATTTAGTAATTGTCGGTGTAAATTATATTTAAAACCAGTTAAAGACAACAGTACATTATCAGACATTGGTATAAACGAAATATAAGGATATTTCTTAATTAATTGAATATGATGTTCGCCAGTCGGTAATAGCCTTATTTTATTTTGACAATCAACTAATTCAATCATAATGTTATGTTGATAATATGCTTGTTTCAATAATAATTGTACTGCACCGAAAAAATGATCCAATCTGCCACCTGTTGCTCCATATACCGTAATTTCATCAAATCCTAATGCTACTGCCTTTTCAACAGCAAGCGCCAAATCAGTATCTGCTTTTTCAGCTTTAACAGGCTTAATGTTCAATTGTTCTTGCAATAATTTTCTTTCTACTTCATTTACAGAATCGAAATCTCCAACTGAAAAAAATGGTGTTATATCATGCTCTAATAAAATTAATGCACCTCTATCTACACCAGCCCATTTATCTTCATGTCTTGACGACAATAAATCTTTTGGTAAAAATCGATCAGAGCATAAAAGATTGATATGCATAGTTATTCACCTTTCAATTGTTGAGTGATATCTTTATAACTTTGTTGCTTAAAGAAAAATGATCCTGTTACTAACATAGTCGCTCCGTTCTCTACGCATAATTTTGCTGTTTCCAAATTAACTCCACCGTCAACTTCAATATCATATGTGAAACCGTGTTGTTGCTTTAATTGACTTAGCTCAGCAATTTTATCAACACAGCTTGTTATAAATTGTTGTCCACCAAAACCTGGATTGACAGTCATAACTAAGATGTAATCTACAAGGTCTAAAATAGGTTTAATTAAAGATACAGGTGTACCAGGATTAATCACGACACCTGCTTTTTTATTATGCTGTTTAATAAGTTGTACCGCTCTATGAATATGAGGTGTAGCTTCAACATGGACAGAAATTAAATCCGCTCCATGTTCCGCAAATAATTTAATATATTGCTCAGGGTTTTCAATCATTAAATGTACATCAATTGGTAATGATGAATGTTGGCGCACTGCATCTAAAATTGGTATTCCGATTGAAATGTTAGGTACAAATTGACCATCCATAACATCAAAATGAAGACCATCAACACCAGCTTCCGCTAAGTAATCAAGTTCATCTTTTAAATTCGCAAAATCAGCTGATAAAAGTGAAGGGTATAGTTTTGTCATTTAATATCTTACCTTTCTATTTGAAATTTCATTAAATAATTGTAAATAATGCTCATATCTAAATTGTGCAATATCCCCATCTTCAAGTGCTTTTTTTACATTACAATGTGGTTCTTTAATATGATTACAATTTCTAAACTTACATTGTTCGCCATAATAATTTAAATCTAAAAAGTAATGCTTCACATCATCTTTATCGATATGATCAAAATCTAAGGCACTAAAACCTGGAGTATCTGCGATAAAGCCATTATGACGTTCAAATAATTCTACATGTCTTGTCGTATGTTTACCACGATTCAGAGATTTAGAAATGTCGTTAGTTTCAAGCTTTAATTCGGGCATATATTGATTCAACAATGTTGATTTACCAACTCCAGATTGTCCACTTAAAACAATCAAACCTGGCGGCCAATGATCAACTAATGTCTTTCTATCATCACCGTCACCTACAAATTCAGTTTGATAGCCAATTTTATTATAAATATCCAATAACTGATTAATTTCTTCCACTTGTTTAGACGAAGCTAGATCTTTTTTAGTCACTAATATTCTTGCAGTTAAATCATAGGAGTGAGCAATAACTAGAAATCTATCTAATAATTGTGTTGAAAAATTCGGTTCTACCGCACTCATAACGACCACTAGTGTATCAATATTACTCACAGGCGGTCTTTTCAACTCATTATTACGCGGATGAACATGGTGTATATAACCTTCGTTAACATTTTGGACATCAAAATCAACGATATCTCCTACTATAGGTGAAAATTTATTCTTTCTAAATAGACCACGTGGTTTAGTATTAAAGCGAATACTTTCAACATCAACTTGATATACACCACTAATCAATTTTACAATACGACCTGTTTTCACTGTGACACCTCTCGTTTTTATTAACTTAGTTTATTATATCAAAGTATCGATTATTTATATATCATTCACATTTTTTAAAATTAATTAATACTTACTTTTCAAGTTATAAATCCTAACAAATCTAGCCATTAATTATGATTGCTCGTCTTACATCCTTGTAGAATGTAGTAACACATTTTTGGTGTTTGAATTTTCCTACGTTAAGAATCTTTTTTTAGTTTTTAATAACTAATTGGCAGTGGGACAGAAATAAATTTTCTATAAAATTTATTTCGTAATCCCACCCCGGCAAGACTGACTAGGTTTTTAAAACGTTGATTTATCAACATTTTGAA
>NZ_PPQR01000096.1:4237-60688 GCF_002902085.1 Staphylococcus simiae | reverse complement strand
ATATAATATTACATTTTTGAATGAAGTTCAATTGATTAAAACTTTTCATTTATGTTTTTATTTTCATTTTGGTAAAACAATAAACAGTTATATTCATATAATTATTTTATTTACCATTATTTTTTTATCTAATTTTTAAAATTGTTTGATATTGTTTCTATAATCACCTTCAATTCAATTGGCTAAAATTTTCAATAGTTAATTTAATACACTATCGAATTAATTTAATGTTATATAAAATATAATTATTACAAATAAATAAATTTATTGGACATCTTATATCAAGAGAAGTATTGTTATATTAAGAAAATGAGTCTAAATTTTAAGTTGTTATTACAGATATTTAAACTCAATAGATGGAGGTTATAATGAATTATTTTTTAGGGACTATTCTGGAAGGTAAAATTACAGGAGTAGAAAAAGCACAACTCAATAGATTACAACTATTCAAACAATTTAATATGCCAGCAACTTGTATTTACACTAGTTGGAATCCGTATCTATACGCTAACGCTGAAAAATTTAATGTCGTAGATGATGTTTTTACTATGTACGATTATTTTCAACAAAGTATTAACGAAAGGATGTCTATTGCTAAAAACTGGATACAATTTTGGGAAGATGAATGTCGTTATGAACTAAAATTTGTGCCAAATTCAAATGATGTCAGAATCTATCATAACGGCGTGTTTACAATGTATGCACATTTTTTTGATAGACATCATAATAAGCTTAATTACATTAATTATTTTGATATTAATAATAAAAAGATCAAGCGAGAAATGTATGATTATAGAGGTTTTTTAAGTTGTTCACGTATTCTTGGAGATCATCAACGTGTCGTACTAGAAAATTATTTCTCCCCTCATGGTGACTTAAAGATTCAAAAATATTTTAATTTAACTAACAATAACAATGAATTAACTAAAATAATATTATATGAATCGAATTCTACTCATTATTTTAATAACGAACGTGATTTAATCATTTATTTTTATCAATGTCTTTATCAACATGGCGACCAATTTATTCTAGATAGACCTCATGAATTAGGTCAAATCATTAACCAACTTCCAACAATACCTGTCATAGCTGTGTTACATAGTACTCAAATTGTCGGTGATAATCAGATTAAAAGTTATTACAAGCCTATATTCGATAACATAGATAGATATCAAGCTATTGTTGTGTCAACGATTCAACAGCAATTAGATGTCGTTGATTATATTAATCAACAGATTCCTGTTCATGTTATTCCTCCTGGTTCTGCTAGTTCAGTCAAACATGACATTGACTTCGATAAAAAAGTAAACAATAGATTGATTTCAGTTGCTAGGTTAGTGCCTGGTAAGCAAATTAAACATCAAATAGAAGCAGTAAAAAGGCTAGTTACTAAATATCCTTCACTAAAATTAGATATCTTTGGTCACGGTAACGGCGCTGAAGAATATCAACAACTGATCGTCGAAAATAACCTATCATCAAATATTACAATTCATGATTTTTCAACAAACATTGAGCATGAAATAGCAACTGCAGATATGATGATTTTCACAAGTATGATGGAGGGGGTTGGTTTAGTTATTTTAGAATCTATTGCAGTTGGTACGCCAGTAATAAGTTACGATAATAAATACGGTCCTGCTGAGATGATAGAATCTAATTATAACGGTTTCCTTATTCAACCAAATGATATAAATAGTTTGGTTGACAAGATCGATTTATTATTAAGTGACCGTCAGAAATTAACACAATTCTCCTTAAATAGTATACAAACAGCTGAAAGCTTTTATGATGATGTGATAATTAAGAAATGGCAAACTATCACACAATAACTTTTCATTGTAATATAAAAAGCATTTTTCTAATTAACTAACCTTTTAAATGGTTAATGCATAGAAAAATGCTTTATTTTAACTATTTTGACGGTAGCATACGTAAGAAATTATCCCACGTATTACATATTAAATCTTTAGAATATGTACTTGCTTTTATTAAACTTTCTTCTGAATAATATCTTTGTAAACTTGGATTATCTAATAAATATTTCACACTACTAAAAAGTTGTTCTTCATCATTTTTAGGTACTAATACACCATTAATGTGGTCGTCAATAAGTTCACTTGGACCATATTTAATGTCATAACTAATTGTAGGAACACCATGTGACAATGATTCAAGTAATGCTAGTGAAAAACCTTCCATATTACTTGTAATTAAACTCGCGTAAGCTTGGCGATACTCATTCTCTAAGTTAGGTAAGAAACCTCGCAACAAAATATTTTGCTCTAAATTATACTCGGCAATTAAAGACTTTAATTTATCATGTTCTGAACCAAAACCATACATATGTAATTGAATATTAGGATAAAACGATTTAAGTTTTTTGATTAATTCGATTTGTTGATGTAATTGCTTTTCAGGCGAATAACGAGCGACTGATATTAATTTGATAGGATCTAGACTTGGTTGATTAAAGTCGAAGTCAACCGCTTCACTATAGCCAACAGGTATATTAATGACTGGAATATCATGTTGGATACGGTTTGTAACATCTACTTTTTGTGCTTTTGTAGATACAACGATTGCTGCGTAACGATCTAAATTGTCGAATAAAGCTTTATACACATTTTTATAACGTGACGTTTCCAGTTGCTCTATATTTTTAATATGAGTACTATGTAACACACCAACTACTGGTATACGACGATCTGTTAAATTAAATATTGGTGCTGTATAGAGATTTTTATCGCTAAAGAAGACATCACCTTTATGATATAGTTGTTCAATAAAATAGGCGCCTAGTTCAGTATCATTGTTAAAAAAATAATCATCATTACCATTATGATATATTATTTTCTTTAATTGTTGCTTGTCTTCATGTTGTGTGAAATACTTTTCCAATTTAATGTTACCATGTGGCGAATAGTAAAATTCACATAATGTAGTTTGGCTATTTTCTAGAAATCTAGAGCAGCTTAAAAAGCCTCTAACATCATAAAAATCTCTACGAATTTTCTTACGATGACTATCAAAATGATTAATATAATCTAAAACTTGTAATCCGCTATCTAAAAAATGCACATACATAATAAATGTATCTTTATCATATATACGCACATCATTACTGTTATCCACAAATTTTAACGTATAATGACATTCTTCTTGCCAATATTTTATCCAGTTTGTAGTCACTACATTGCTAATATAATGTGCTTCTTGTAGATAGTCATACATGTTAATATATTCATCTGATTTTAAAAATTTACTTGCATGACGTGCTTGAAATCTATTCCACGCTAAAAAAATACACTTCGCTGGTTGATTGATTTCTTTAAATAAAGACAAACGATTGATGACCGCTTTTTCAATACCTGTTATACTTTTCCCTAAATTATTTACTACAAAATAATACATACCATACACCACTTTATCGAATTTTTGTTATAAGTATAACACATGATAAAATTTTGAATAATTATATCTTTTTGAAATTTAATAAAGTATTTAAAGTCAAGGTAATTTAACTACTTCTGCTATCATTCAATAACTAACTTTTTTCAATAATAAAATTTCCAATATCAAATTTTCCAATATCAAATTTTTTCAATAATAAAATTTCAATAATAAAAAGAAGTAATCCTAAAAATTGGACTACTTCTTTACTCTAGTTAATTATTATTTTAAATGTTCATAAGGACTGTTGTGTGCAAATGAGACAATTTGATCTACAAAAAGTCTTGCACGTAATTGGAATTCACTGTCATTTAAATAATATATGCCATCATCATCTTTAGCATAATCTGAATCATGAGTTGCTATTTGAGTAGGTACTGCTATACCTAATAAACTACGGACAATGACTCTTAAATGAGATAATGGTTCGGCACTAACTATACCACCACTATTACCAATTAAGCCTACTGGTTTCATCTTAAAATAATCCATATTTAAATGGTCTAACGCATTTTTTAGTATGCCTGAGTATGAGCCATGATAATTTGGTGTCCCTAACACTAAAAAATCCGCTTCCATAGCTTTTGATTCTAATTCAGCTGCATGTTGTTTAATTTGATCTATTGAAGGTGTTGTACCTGAAAAATCTAATTGATTTAATGGTTTTTGTGCTAAATCAAAGATGTCTACATCTATATCATGAGTTTTAAAATGTTCAATAAGATATCTTCCTAATGCACTTGTATGTGAATTTGTTTGTGCACTACCTATAATAATTAATCCTTTCATCATTTGACCCCTCAATTTAAAAATTAGTTATTATTCTCTGTTAATAATTTCATTATGGCTTTACCAACACCACTATTTTCATTACTATCTGTAACAAATTGTGCGACTTCTTTTACTTTGTCAGTTGCATTGGCCATTGCTACCGGATAACCTACACGCTCTAGCATTGATACATCGTTTAAGTTATCCCCTACAGCCATAACATCTTCCATACTAATACCTAATCGTTCAGCAATAGTTTCCAATGCTATTCCTTTTTGTGCATCTGAATGAGTAATTTCTAAGTTACCTCGTGATGATGAAGAAATTGCTAAATTAGGAGATGCTGCTAATATTTGACCTGCTTGGTCAATTTTGTCTAAATCTCCATCAAAAGCTAATATTTTCATGATTAATTCTCCTGGAATATCTTCGATGGCTGAATAATTATCTACTACTTTTAAAGTACCATTATCAATGCGTCGTTGAATGCCATTTTTAATTTTATCAACGTTAGCATGTTGACCAGCACGTTCTGCAATATCAATATAGATATCTAAATCTCGTTGTGGATTTTCAGTATAAATAGCACGGTTTGTATATACTTGATAATATATTCCTGCATCATTTAAAACGTTAGTAATTTTATGTACAAGTTCCTTATTTAAATGAGATGTACTCATCACATTAAAGGTTTCATCGCGCACTTCCGCACCATTCAAACAGATATATGGCACGATTAAATCAGTATCTGCCACTGGTGTTTGTGCTTCATAAAATGCTCTACCAGTAGCGATAACTACTGTAATACCTTGCTGTTGTGCATATTTTATGGCATCTATATTAGTTTGCGATATTTCATGTGCTGCATTAAGCAATGTACCATCCATATCTGTTGCTATTAATTTAATCATGTTGTTCCCTCTTTCTATCTATATTGTTTCATTACAAAATAGCATTATCAAAATTTATATGATTTATTGTTATATTGCTTATTTTACCAAAACATGGCATTGATGTACTATCCCCTACTTGGTGGATTTCTTATTATGTCTTAATTGTTTAAAAAAGTTTGTTAATAATTGACTACAGTTATCTTGCAGTATCCCCTTTTCAACAATGGCACGATGGTTAAAATCATTATATTGTAATAAATTCATTAAACTGCCACTACAACCACCTTTCGGGTCATCCGCACCATAGACAACTCGTGGGATACGACTCATAACAATTGCACCAGCACACATGACACATGGTTCTAAAGTGACATACAATGTACACGCTTCTAATCGCCAACTACCAATCACCTTTGCTGCACGTTCTATAGCAAGATGTTCAGCATGTGCAGTTGGCTGTTGTAATGTTTCTCTTAAATTATGTGCTCTGGCAATAACTTCACCATTTTTAGTAATAATTGCACCTATGGGTACTTCACCCATTCGTTCTGCCTTTTGAGCTTCTTGTATTGCTAATGTCATAAAATATTCATCAGTTGTCATTTATGTTCATATCCCTCACTTATGTTACAATACTCATTGTCTATTTTAACATTTGGAGTTGTGAATATGAATAAACCTTTTATAGCAATTGAAGGACCTATTGGTGTTGGCAAATCGTCACTAGCACATAAATTAAGCCAGACACTCGACTTTTTTGAAGAAAAAGAAATTATTGGCGAAAATCCTTTTTTATCAGATTTTTATGAAGATATTTCAAAATGGAGTTTTCAAACAGAGATGTTCTTTTTATGTAATAGATATAAGCAATTTAAGGATGTTGCTGAACTCAATCAAGGTGTTGTGAGTGATTATCATATTCATAAAAATAAAATATTCGCTAAGAATACACTTAACCCCACTGAATATCATAAATTTAGTAAAATATACGATATTTTGACTGAAGATATGATTATGCCGAATATGATTATCTTTTTAGATGCAGATTTAGATATTTTAAAAGCTAGAATCGCTAAACGTAATCGTTCTTTTGAACATCAAATTGAAGATGATTATTTATTAGCGCTCAAAAAAGATTATCGTGAATATTATGAATCACTTAAAAATAATGGTGAACATGTCGTGTTAATTGATACAAGCCATCTTGATTTTATACAGAATGCTGAAGATTATCAGTACATCTTACAACTAATTCAACCGATGATAGGAGATTTAACTCATGACTAATTTTGATATACCTCAAAATGCTATTATTACGATAGCAGGAACTGTAGGTGTAGGTAAATCTACTTTGACACAGGCACTTGCAGATAAACTTAATTTCAAAACTTCTTTCGAAAATGTTGATCATAATCCTTATTTGGATAAGTTTTATAGTGATTTTCAGCGCTGGAGTTTTCATTTACAAATTTATTTCTTAGCAGAACGTTTTAAAGAACAAAAACGTATGTTTGAATATGGCGGTGGATTTATACAAGATCGTTCTATTTATGAAGATGTCGATATTTTTGCTAAAATGCACGAAGAACAAGGTACGATGACAGAAGAAGATTTCCAAACGTATTCTGATTTATTTAATGCTATGGTCATGACACCTTATTTTCCAAAACCAGATGTCCTTATCTATTTAGAATGCGATTACGATGAGGTCATTGAACGTATTAAAGAACGTGGACGTGAAATGGAAATTAATACAGATCCTGATTACTGGAAAAAATTATTTAAACGCTATGATGATTGGATTAATCAATTCAATGCATGTCCAGTAGTTAGAGTAAATATCAATGACTATGATATTCATTCTAATCCAAATTCTTTAGATCCTATTATTGATAAAATTGCCCATATCATTAATACGCACCGTGCGATTGATCAGCGACAATAACGACTTGATGATTCGTAAAAATAATTAATGATGTGCGTATTAAGAGCGTATATTACGCTAATTTTTAGACAAAGGAAATAAAATTTTATACCTTTGTCAGTATTGTTATTTATTTAATACCTATAATATAAGTCCCATTAGTGTTTAGTATGAGCTTAACATTAATGGGACTTAAGTTTTTATTTGATTAGATGGCATGAATAAATAATGCTATGATACTTTATTAATTCATGGCTATAATTTTATTTAATAGCATCCAAAATGTCTTTGGCACTATCAATAATTACATCTGCTTGTTCTAATTCTTCTCTTGTTGCTATACCTGTTAAGACACCTACGGCAAGACCAAGTTTAGCATTAACTGCTGTTTGCATATCATTATTGGTATCTCCAACTATGGCAACTTGTTGTGGATCAATTTGATAATGATCAAATAAAGGTGCTAATACTCGTGCATCAGGTTTTTCATAGGCATGAGCTTCTGTGGAAATGATTAAATCAAATAAATTTTCACTATTCGTATACTCTAAAAATTGATCTACACCTTTTTTAGTATCACTTGTTACAATACCTACTTTATAGCCCTGTTGTTTCAAATTTAATATAGCATCCTTAACACCTGGAACCCAATTAATTTCTGGTTCTCTGTTATCAACTAATTGTTGACTTGTTGATTTAGCCCAATCAGTAGTATCACTATGCGTTACATCATTAAAAGCTTCTATAATTTGTGTTAACGAGCCTGACCCCATCACTGATTGTGGATTTATTTTGTTATTAATGACGCCTAACTGTCTTAGTGCTGCTTCTTTGTCATATACTGGAAATGTTTCTAATAATTGTTCAACAAATCTTACTCCAATTTTTTCCCAACTATGATCAAATTCTATTAACGTACCATCTTTATCAAATAATATCCATTCCATTAGTATCAATACTCCTATTTCTCTTTTTCTATTTAATCGTATTATAATAATGTTTATTACACAAATATGCGAAATGACTATACTAAGAATAATAAAAATAAACAAGCTACTAAATGTTAAATATCAACATTTGTAGCTTGTTACTTCATAGATATTAATAATTAGGTACGACTACTCTCCAGCCATATTTATCTTCTAATGTTCCATTTTGGATTCCAGTATAAACATCATATAGTTTTTGTGTAACTTCGCCAGTTTCATTATTATTGATAACAATTTCTCTATCTTCATAACGTAATGTTCCTACTGGTGAGATAACAGCAGCGGTACCACTTCCAAACACCTCTGTTAATTCACCTTTATCATATGCTTCGAACAATTCATCAATTGAAACGCGACGTTCTTCAACTTCATAGCCTAAATCTTTCGCTAGTTCGATAATAGATTTACGTGTAATACCAGGTAAAATACTTCCATTTAATTCAGGCGTTACCACTTTACCATTTTCAACAAAGAAGATATTCATGCTTCCTACTTCTTCAACATATTTTTGTTCAACACCATCTAGCCATAATACTTGGTCATATCCTAAATTATTAGCATTTGTTTGTGCTAATAAACTAGCTGCATAGTTACCTGCTACTTTGGCAAATCCTACGCCACCTCGTACGGCACGTACATATTCATCTTCTACATAAATTTTAGTTGGTTTTAAAGTGTCTCCACCATAATATGCACCTGATGGTGATAAAATAATTAATAATTTATATTGATGAGATGCACCTACGCCTAATTCACCAGCTGTTGCGAACACAAACGGTCTAATGTATAAAGATTGACCTTCACCTTCAGGTACCCAGTCTCTTTCTAAATCTACTAATTGTTTTAATCCTTCGAGTAATGTTGCTTCATCAACTTGTGGCATTTCTAAACGTGCTAAAGAATTATTAATACGTTTAAAGTTCTCTTCAGGACGGAATAACACAACTTCTCCATTACGTTTATAGGCTTTTAACCCTTCAAATACTGATTGACCATAATGGATACCTTGTGCAGCTGGAGATATTTCAATTGGTCCATAAGGCACAATCTTCAAATCATGCCATCCTTTATCTGCATCATAATCGTAACTCAACATGTAATCTGTAAAATATTTACCGAAACCTAGACTAGAAGTATCAGGTTTTTCTTTTAATGATTGACGTTGTTCAACTTTAACATTTTGTGACATGATTATTGCCTCCTAATAACAATATTGTTCAAATAATTTAATTTAAATTATAGCAATCGTGATATTACTTAGCAATTAATTTTCTAAAAATTCAAAATTAATTACCACTTTAGCATATATTTAAGTATATATGTCCTTTTTTCTTATTGACAAGTAGTCTGTTTCTGGTATTAATAACTGACAATGTCTGTCATCAACTTTTTAGAGTATTATCATCCCATTTATGTTAGTTATCTCCTAACGTCATTTCATTAAAATTGAAACAACCAAAGTACACATTACTTTGGCTGTTTATCTTATCTTTCATTTATGAATTGTCTTTTAAGATGATGGCTAATTATTTAGTAATTGCTTCTTTTTGTTCAATAGCATCTAACATTAATTTAGTCATACCCTCTAAGTCATATTTAGGATTAAATCCCCATTCACCACGTGAACAACTTGTATCAATTGAATCAGGCCAACTATTGGCAATACTTTGACGTACTGGATCAACGTCATAATCGATTGTAAATTCTGGATAATGTTCTTGAATCGCAGCTGTTACCATTTCTGGATCAAAACTCATCGCACTTAAATTATAACCATTTCTTGTTTCTAATTTTGCTCCATCAGCTTCCATTAATTTGATAATAGCATCAATGGCATCATCCATATACATCATATCCATATATGTACCTTTATCAATAAAGCTTGTGTAATGCCCTTTTCTCACTGCATCAAAGAAAATTTCAACAGCATAATCAGTAGTGCCTCCGCCAGGTTCTTTAACGTGTGAAATCAAACCAGGGAATCTCACACTTCTAGTATCTACACCAAATTTAATAAAGTAATATTGGCATAGTAATTCTCCTGCAACTTTGTTTACGCCATACATAGTTGTTGGCTGTTGAATAGTCACTTGTGGTGTATTTACTTTTGGTGTAGAATCTCCAAATGCACCAATAGAACTTGGTGTGAAGAAATGTAGATGATAGGTTCTAGCCGCTTCTAATGCATTCATTAATCCACCCATATTCAAGTCCCATGCCAAAAGTGGGTTCTTTTCTGCTGTTGCAGATAACAGTGCAGCCATATGCATCAAGCTATCTGCACCAAAATTTTCAACTAATTCAAACATATGATCTCGATCTGTAACATCTAAAATTTCAAATGGTCCATCCTGCACTGGGGAATCTGCTTCAGGCTCTCTAATATCTGTAGCTAATACATTATCTGTTCCATAAATTTCTCTGCATTTAACTACTAATTCCGTCCCAATTTGTCCTAATGCACCTGTAATCATAATTTTTTTCATAGAAATTATCTCCTTTGTCTCTTTTGAAAAGTTTATGTCCTTTTGATGTGCACACAATATTCATTTTCGTCTTTATTATAATATAAAAGCGCTTACTTGTATACTCCGTGAATACATCCATTAGTCATTAAAACTGTAAAAACGACCTTATATTAGATAATGTTTACAAAAAAGCGAATACTTTATAGTCATTGTCACAATAAGGTAGCTTAAGTCTTTCTATGTATATAACTAAACCGCTATTTATTTTGCTCATAGCATTATTTTTTTGATGATGATAATATAAGTAAACTAATAATAGTTAACATATATGAATCCAATAATTTTATTGTGAACAGACAAAAATATGTAATGGCGAGTTGAATTTGACGATGTATAGATGATTGTTAGGTTCTCTCCCAAATAGGACTGATACATAATTATTTTTTTAGCCTCGCTATGCCCAACCTGCATTGCATGAAAAAACTGGATAACCAGTTTTTCTGTGTTGGGTCCCTTCCTAGGGTGCTGTCTCAGCCTGTAGTCTTCGACTAGCACTGCTCCCTCAGGAGTCTCGGCTTCAAAATAATTTGCGTTTTAAATTATTCTTATTTTATTTATAAGCACTTGACTAATCGTAGGAAATAGAGAACCGATTATTATAACTGCATATTGTCAGCGCACAATAAAACACCTGCCAATCTTTAATGACTGACAGGTGCATTATAATTGATTATGTCTTGTTAACTTTCTTTTAATTTATTAACGTTACGCATAATTCTAGCTTTTTTATATCCGTGAATATCATGTAATTCTTTATACGCACTAAATAATTTTTTATAACGTTTAACTTTTTGTTCTTCTGGTGTAATTTCATATAACACAGGTTCTTTCATGGCATTGATAGCTTCATTTAATGATTGATGCGCACCACCGCAAACAGCACCTAAAATTGCTGCCCCAATCGCTGGAGCAAATTCACTATCAATGACAGTTACTTTTTTATTTAACACATTAGCATAAATGTCCATCATTAATGGATTCTTTTTAGGAATACCACCACAAGCAAAGACAGTCTCTACATCCATATTCCAACTTTGATATTGTTGCATAATCATCTTAGTACCAAAAGCCGTTGCTTCTAAATAAGCACGATAAATTTCTTCATGTTTAGTTTGTAACGTTAAACCAAATAAACAACCTGTTAAATTACTATCACTTAAGACACTTCTGTTACCATTATGCCAATCTAAAGCAATCAAGCCACTTTCACCTGGTAATTGATCTTTTACTTTATTATTCAATAATTCAAAAATTGAAATTCCTTGTTGTTCCGCCTCATCCATATATTCTTTAGGTGTCTGTTTGACAACATATTCAAATAAATCACCAACTGCGGATTGTCCTGCTTCATAGGCATATAATTCTGGGATAATTGCACCTTTGACTGAACCAGAAATCCCAGGTACTTCATGTTGCTTTTCATTTAACATCAAATGGCATGTACTTGTTCCAATGACCATGGTCATTTGTTTATCTTGCTCTGAACCAATACCCAATAAACTTGAATGTGCATCTATAATAAATGGACTTACTTTAGTATTTGGAGATAACCCTAATTTTTCTGCCATTGCAGGATCAAGTGTACCAACTGTTTCACCAATTTTTACAATCGGTGCATCAACTTTGTTTTTAACCACTTGTGATAAATTTTCATCTACTTTATCGAATAAATCATAGTGGAACCCAGATTCTTCTTCCCAAAATGATTTAAATCCTAACCCACAATTAGAGCGGACATTGTCACCTGTTAGCTTATTAACTATCCAGTCTCCTGCTTCCATAATATTGTCAGTTACTTCCATAACTTCTGGTGCTTGGTTCATGACTTCCATAATTTTTGGAATCATCCACTCACTACTTACATTATATCCATAGTAACCTAACCAACGATTTTTATTTGCTAATGCAGTTTGGAATAATAGGTCTGCTTCTTTATGCGCCCCATGATGTTTCCATAATTTAACATAGGCATGCGGATTATCTTCAAATCCAGGTAAATTATGAATTGGTGTCAATTGATCATCTGTAAAAATAACTGTTGATGACGTAAAATCAATACCTATACCTACAACTTCATCTGGAGCAACTTGAGCTTGTTCCATGATATTAGGAATTCCTTCTTCAATCACTTCCATATAGTCATTTCCGTTTTGTAATGCAAATGAATGTGGAATTTTCTTACCATGTAAAGCACGTTCTATAGTGCCGTGTGTATAAGGTTTAATATATTTTGCTACCACTTGACCATTATCTGTATCTATTAAAAAAGCACGACCTGAACCAGTACCAAAATCAATTCCTATACTATAAGTCATTATAATACCCCCATTAAGTAAACCACTTTTCATTTTTAGAAAGCGTTTTCTTAAATAATAAGCATAAACGAACAAAAAATCAATGCTTTTAAACTTAAAAATAAAATTATGAGCAAAATCACGCATAAAACTATTGACTTATGTAAGTGTAAGCGTTTACTATTGTTGTTGTACACAAAATAAACACAAATTAATAGGAGATGAACATAAATGAGCATAAAATCAAATGTATATCGTTTAATCAAACCAGGTGAATTCGAATATACGACGATCGAACATGACTTTAATGAGGGTGATGTAATTGTAAATCCTACAAAAGCAAGTGTATGTCATGCTGACCTACGTTACTATACTGGTAATCGTCGTCAAGAAGCATTAGATAAAAAATTGCCAATGGCTTTATTCCATGAAGGTATAGGAATTATTGAAGATTCTAAACATCCTAATTTTACTCAAGGAGATAAAGTTGTCATCGTTCCAAATATTCCATCACGCTTACGTCATGGTGATTTTGAAAAAACTGATTTAATGGATAACTATGATGAAAATGCTGTGTTCATGGGTAGTGGCTATGATGGAATTTGCCAAGATAGAATGGTTGTTCCTGGAGAAAACATCGTTAAAATACCAGAACATTTAGATGAAGATGTCGCATTATTATCAGAACTATGTTCAGTATCATTATTCCCTATCAACCAACTTAAAGAACTTACAACAGCTTCTTCACCACAAGTTGCAGTTTTTGGTGATGGTCCTGTTGGTTATTTAGCAGCTACTGCACTTCATTATATATACGGCGTTGCTAAAGAAAATTTACTTGTTTTTGGTGCTGTTGAAGAAAAATTACAAGAATTCGACAACTTTGCTACAACTCATCTTGTATTCGACTATGATTTTAGTAGTCATAAAGGCGTGCATACAGTATTTGAATGTTGTGGCGGTAAATTCTCTGAATCAGCAATTAATCAAGCTATCGATTTAATTGATAGACAAGGACAATTAGTTTTAATGGGTGTTACAGAAGATTTAGTTGGCATCAATACTCGTGATGTTTTAGAGAAAGGATTAACATTATCTGGCAGCTCTAGAAGTACTAAAATAGAATTCGAACAGTTAATTCAAACATTTGAAAATGAAGAATATCGTCAAGCTTTACAAAAATTAATTCCTGAAAAATACTATGATATTTATAGTAAAGAAGATTTAAATAAAGCAATGGATGATACTGCTGCACACAAAGGATGGAAAAAAACTTATTTAAGATATCACTGGGCTTAATTGTTCATATATAAGGAGAGAATACGATGAATAATCATTCAACTTTTTTAGGTATGCCTCGTCAAATCGTCTGGGGTTATATAGGAATCTTGATTTTCATGATGGGCGACGGCTTAGAAATTGGTTGGTTAAGTCCATATTTACAGCATAACGGTTTTGCTAGCGGGGAAGTAAGTACACTATTTTCTTGCTATGGTATCACTGTAACAATTGCAAGTTGGTTTAGTGGTGTCCTTGCAGAAGCACTTGGTGGTAAACGTACAATGATGTTAGGTCTTATTTTATATATCATTGGTACTGTATGTTTCGTAGGTATAGCATTACCTTCTGAAAACTTAGCAATTATGTATCCGGCATATGCACTGAGAGGACTAGGTTATCCATTATTTGCTTATTCATTCTTAGTATGGATTTCTTATCGTTCTGAACAACGTACGTTAGGTGCTGCAGTTGGTTGGTTCTGGTTAGTATTTACCGGTGGCCTAAATGTACTTGGTGCATTGTATTCTATCGTAGCGATTGAATGGTTTGGCCATATCGGTACATTATGGAGTTCATTAATCTGGGTAGTTATAGGTGGTGTCTTCGCTATTGTTATTAATAAAGACACATTACCTACTGATAAGAGTAATGCTAAAGCAAAATTATTAGAAATGACAAAAGGATTTACTATTATTATTGAAGAACCTAAAGTATTACTAGGTGGTATTGTCCGTGTTATTAATACAACAGCACAATTTGCTTTTCCAGTCTTTTTACCACTTTATTTAGAATCTTTCGGTATTCCAACATCTAAGTGGCTAGCAGTTTGGTCTGCCATCTTCTTTGGTAACATTGTCTTCAATTTATTCTGGGGCATTGTTGGTGATAAAATAGGTTGGCGTAATACTGTTATGATCTTTGGTGGTATTGGTAGTGGTATATCTTGTCTACTAATGGGTTATGTGCCATTATGGACAGATGGCAATATTTATTTACTTACATTTGTTGGTCTACTATGGGGTATCTTTATTGCAGCATATGTTCCCCTATCTGCACTTGTACCATCATTAGTTAAAAAAGATAAAGGTGCCACTTTAGCCATTTTAAATTTAGGTGCTGGACTACCAGTATTCGTTGGTCCAATGATTGTACATTTTGCTTTAAAACCTTTTGGTGAATTAGGTATTATTTGGATCTTAGGTGGTTTATACTTTATTAGTTCAATCCTAACGTTCTTTATAAAAATGTCTAAAAGCCAACAATATGGAGAAATAGAATAACGTTTAATATAGTTGGACAATATGTTGTGTACAAACACACGTATTGTCCTCTTTTATTTAGTTAGCTATCTTGTAAGTTTATACAAATTGTATTTAATTCACCTGCAACACAATATTTGTTATACTATTGCAATAATACACGATATATTAACTAATTTTTTAATGGAGAGTGTGACATGTTACCAGCAGAAAGAGAACAAAAAATTATATCCTATTTACAACAATATAAAACAGCAACCGTACATACATTAGCACAAGAATTTAATGTCCACGATGCAACTATAAGACGTGATTTAAATAAACTTGAAAAATTTAACCAGATTAAACGTACGCATGGTGGTGTCATACTTAATAATAATGATGTCTATGATGAATTAAATTTTGACGATCGTGCAACGACCTTTTTAGATGAAAAATTATTAATTGGTAAAAAAGCAGCAGAATTTGTTAATGATTATGATACGATTATTATTGATTCTGGCTCGACAACGCTATTATTTGCTAAAGAATTATTAAATAAACAGCATTTAACAATAATTACTAATGATATCCATATGGCATCTATTTTACGCTCATCAAACCACAAAGTTATAGTTACTGGTGGCGTGTTATATACAAATAATTATGTTTTAAATGGCTTTTTAACTACTGATACGCTTAAATCAATGAATGCTTTAAAAGCCTTTATAGCTACACCTGCTGTTGATGCAATCAATGGTATCACTCATTTTAGTGAAGATTTTGTTCCTGCTAAACGACAAATGATTGAACAGGCGAAAGAAGTATATTTACTTACTGATAGTTCTAAACTAGATAAAGTGGCTTTTTATCAAGTATGTCCACCGACTAAAATTCATACGTTAATCACTGATGATTATCAAGATTTATCAGCTTATAGAAATGTTATTCCTAACGTCATAGCTGTAGATACATCTCAGAAATGATTACATATTAGATAAAATAGGAGGTTACTTTTAATTAAGTTAAGCTATCATTAAATTGATGATATTATATGATTTGTGAACAATCATTTTTAGCGTGATTATTGTATGAAGCGTATTTAATCATCTATATAAATTAGTCATGTTGTCAATGAAACGTTAAAAACCCCAAACTGTGTCGCAATACAGTTTAGGGTTTTTTCAATCTATTGGTAGGTATTTAGCTCTTAATTTTATAAATATTGTTTGAAGAATGTTTCCATTTTATCGACCGCTTCTGTAACATATGGTTCTTTATCATACATATCAAAATGATTGGCACCTTCGACATACAATACCTCTTTAGGTTCATTAGCTTTGTCATAAACTTGTTCTGTTAGCCAACGTGTACCAGCTTCACTACCAGCAATAACTAGTAATGGTTGAGTTAATAATTCACTAACAAGATCAAATGCAGTAAATTCAATGATTCTATCGAAACTAATGAATGGTATTTTATTATTAGCTCTCGGATGATTGGCACGCGGTGTTCGATAATATTCATGACCATCTTTCATTTCTTGTGGTGTCTCTTCAGTAATTTCGTCTGCTTCTGGTACAAAACCTATTGTTTGCATTTCTTGTCCGTTTGCTTCTGCAGTGCGTTCACTTGATACTTGCGCTAAAGTATTTAACGTATCTTGAAGTGACTGGTCTCCAGTCCAACCATATCTGAAAATTTGTCCAATATCTGATGCACTTATACCTGCAACTGCTTTTACACGTTTATCAGTTTGTGCCGCTTTAATAACATAAGCACCACTAGCACAAATTCCTAGTAAACCAATTCTATCGTTATCTATATAAGATAGTGTAGTAAAATAATCCACTGCTGCTCTTATATCTTCAACGCGTGCATGTGGATCTTCGAGTTGTCTAGGTTGTCCTTCACTTTCTCCTTGATAACTAGCATCGTATGCTAATGTGACATAACCTAATTGAGCTAAACGCTCTGCATATAGACCTGCTGTTTGTTCTTTGACGCCACCAGCAGGATGTCCAACTACAATTGCTGGGTAAGTTAAAGATTCATTAAAATCTTGTGGAAAATACATATTTCCTACTATAGTTAATTGATTATTTTTAAATGTTACATGTTTCATAAATTCTACCACCTTTTTTATTTATAACCAAGAAGGTTTTACACCATCAGTATTAGGCTTATTAACACCTATATTGGCGTATTTATATAATTCTGGATTTTCTATAATCGTTGCTCCTAATGCTGCCACACTTTTTCTTGATACCTCTGTACCTTTGAACGGCTCACCTTTTGGAGTAGGTTCATAATCAATTTCATCATTGTTTGTTAACCACGCAGGTCTTAAGATAGTATAGTTTAATGATGATGCTTCAATAATATCTGCTGCTTTTCTATATGGTGGTAAGTATGCTCCAATATTTTTATCATTCCAAAAGCCAAACTCTCCAGGAACTTCATCATAAATACCTAATGCTGTTACAAAGATAAGTCTTTCTACTTGTTGATGTTGCATACTTGTTACAATTACCTGTGCTTGTTGATCTATGTCACCAGCTAAACTTGCGAATACGATATCAATATTAGATAAGGCATCTTCTATATGATTTTGGTTGGTAGCATCACCTTCAATAACATTAACTCGAGGATGATTAATTTGAGTTGATGATAGTTTATTAGCATTTCTTAAAAACAAAGTTAAGTTATCCGTTGTTTGTTCTAACAACTGTTGGACAAGTTGTTGTGATATTTGACCACTTGCTCCAATAATTAAAATATTTTTATTAGTCATTTACGACACCCCGTTATTTTGATTTACTGTTATTTTTATGAATTGATATACCTTGTCTATATTGCTGTTATACGTCTTTTATTTTTGATGCGTATTTTGGAATTCTTTATAAGTTTTTACATATTTGGATATATTCATTTATTATCGTCAATTATTTAAGAATCTAGTTTAATTGACGATTAATTTTTAGATAAAAAACTGTCCATGCTAAAAAAGTGTGCCCAATTATATAAAAACGGACACACTTATTTATTATGCTTCTATTTCTTTTAACATTTCATTGACTGCTAATTTACCTAAGTCATTTGATGCTAATGGGCTATCACCAGTTAATAATTTACGATCTTTTAATGTACGACCAGTCATATCTTCATTAACAACTTCTAAACCTTGTTTCGTTAATAAATCTGCTACTAACCATTTTAAGCGTCCTGGTAAATAACCTATATCTAGGTTTGCACCTTCATCTAATGCATCTGGGAAGACACATACTTTATAGCCTTCAAATGGAGATTTGTCTCTATTTAAACCTGCTGATAATAATGCAGCTGGTCCATGACATAAAGTGATAATAAATTTATCATTTTCTAAAGCCCAGTCTAAAGTTGTTTGTACATCTTCACTTTCTGAAATACCTACAACTGCAGCATGTCCACCTGGAATAAATACAGAAAGATATTCTGAATCTGGACCTAAGTCATTTTTGATGACATCTGATAATTTTTTAGGTTGTTTCAATTTAGCTTTTAATTTTTCATATGTGCCTAATACCGCTTCATCTTCAGTTGGCATTGCCCATAGTTCTAATTTAACTGGATAACCTGTTAAAGTTGCAATATCAACATCGAATCCTGCTTCCATAAGATGATGTAACGGTAATAACATTTCTACTGGGTGGTTACCAGTTGAGAACATTTTACCATTTTGTAATAATACATAACGTTCTTCTGCAGCAATCATCAATACTTTCCATTTGCCGCCTTGATAGGCACCTTTATGTTCAACACCATCAAAGTCTGTTTTAGGTGCCGTATATTGACTTAATGAGTATGGTGATGGAAAATACGCATTATCTTCTGCTTGGTCTGGTGTAGGTTGCTTACTTAATTGATTTACATCTTGAGTCATTATTAAATTCCTTCTTTCTCTCTATTTGTAATACTATAGACAAATATTACTCTGCTAAAACATTTAATGCCAATGATATGTTTTAACGTTATTATTAATTATTCTAAAATACCTTCATCATAGTATGTTGCATGGTTAGTTAAAAATTGATATAAACTATGCTCATAATATGTTAATAATTGATCTGCTTGCTTAATAGTAAACCATTGTACATCCTTTATTTCTTCCATCATTTGTGTCTTGATTTCAGTATTATTGATTGTTGCTTTAAACATAATAAACAATGTATGCAATTGATAGTGCGAAGACTGTGCTTCATTAATACTGACTACATCTCCAACTTCACATGATAATCCAGTTTCTTCATATACTTCTCGTTTCAACGCACATTCTAGTGTTTCTTGTCGTTCAACTTTGCCTCCAGGTAATGACCATTCATTATTATCACGATTCAACACTAGTAATACTTCATCATGACTATTGGTAATTAATGCATATACTACTTTTAATTCTTTCATGTAACACACCTCTATGATAAATCAATAATATAGCGTCTAACTTTCTTACCTTCTTGTTTAAGATAAGACATGATTTCTTTGGCTTTGAAATGATTGATGACTTTTTGTGACGCAATATTATTATCGTCATATGTGATAAGTACTTGCGTTATATTCATTTCTGTTAAAATTTCTAATGCTACTGTAACCATAAATTTCGCTATGCCTAATGCTCTATATCCTGGACTTACACCATAACCAATATGGCCACCAATTTGTTGTAATTGTTCATTTAAATGATGCCTAATATTGATAGCTCCTAAAATGTTATCTATATATTCATCAAAACAAAATAATGTGGTTGAAGTACTCATGTATGATTCGATGTCTGCGCCTCATTTAAACGTTTAACTAAAGATGCAAAAGAATCATACTTAGCGATATTGGTAATGCTTGGGGGGACAATATGTTCCTTGCTTTGTTGCTACTTAGTTATATAATCTTTGTAGCTTTTGTCATCTTCCTGTTTTAATTCTCGCAAATACAATATACACTATCCTCCTTAGCAATATTTGTTCTTAGTTCAGCAATAATCAAAAAAGCCTAAAACTTATATGCTAATCATCTATATAGTTGAATTTATAGTTATTCAAATATAATGATGATTAACAATAGTCCTAGGCAATTCATGTCACATTATTAAATTAAATTCATTTCTTTACCAACTTTTTCATAAGCTGCAATAGCTTTATCTAACATTGCTTTACTATGTGCGGCTGTAGGCATATTTCTTACACGACCTGTGCCTCTTGGTACTGTTGGGAAGACAATTGATTTAACGTAAATACCTTCATCTTTTAGAAGCTTACTAAATTGTTGTGTTGTCTTTTCATCACCAATGATGACTGGTGTAATTGGTGTTTCAGATTCTCCTGTATTGAATCCTAATTTTGATAAGCCATCTTTTAAATATTGAGCGTTATCCCATAACTTATCATGTAACTCTGTAGAAGCCATTAATTTTTTAACTGCTTCTGTGATAGCCTTTGTATCACCTGGCGCTAATGAAGTTGAGAACAAGAATGGACGTGATTGTGCTTTTAACCAATCAATAAGTTCTTTAGTTCCAGCTACATAACCACCCACTACTCCGATAGCTTTAGATAATGTACCAATTTGGAAATCAATCTTATCTTGTAGGCCAAAATGTTTAACTGTACCTGTACCTTTACCCATAACACCTGAACCGTGGGCATCATCAACATAAGTCAACAACCCAAATTCTTCAGCAATTTCTACAATTTCTGGTAATTTAGCTACATCGCCATCCATACTAAAGACGCCATCGGTAATATACATCACCTTATTATATTGACCAGACTCTACTGCTTCTTTCGCTTTAGCACGTAAATCTTCCATATCAGAATGATTAACTCGAATGATTTTAGCTTTTGATAAACGGCAACCATCAATAATAGAGGCATGATTTAATTCATCCGATAAAATAGCGTCATTTTTATTCATTACTGCTGAAATTGCAGCCATATTACAATTAAATCCTGATTGATAAGCAATAGCTGCTTCAGTTCCTTTAAATTTCGCTAATGTCTCTTCTAATTCATCATGTAAATCTAACGTCCCATTAATTGATCTAACAGCACCAGCACCCACACCATGCGTATCAATTGCTCCTTTAGCTGCCTGCTTCAAATCTTCATCTGTTGCTAGTCCTAAATAGTTATTTGAAGATAAGTTTACATACGATTTCCCATTAATGTTAATTTCCGGACCATTTGCTCCTTCAATTGTATCGATTTCGTTGTATAGTCCATTATCTTTTAAATAATTTATATTTTCATCTAAAAAATCATGTAATGATTGAACCACTATAAATATCCTCCTTGAGTGTTTATTAATATCTATATCATACCTTAAAACTATAGAACATGAAAGCCTTATCATTTCATGCAATAAATTGTAATAACTCAATTTATTTATGATAAAATGAATAAATATTAATAATTGTTAGGAAGTAGTGATTAATGTGTTAGATTGGTTTCAATTAGCAAGTAGTAAAGAACATAAGACAATTCAATATCGTCGTTACTTACATCAATATCCAGAGTTATCTTTTGAAGAATTTCAAACACATGACTATATTATAAGTCAATTGAGTCAATATTCTTGTGACATTGAAACACCAGTTGGTCGCAATGGTATTAAAGCTACTTTCAAAGGTAATGGTAGTGGTCCAACAATTGCATTAAGAGCTGATTTTGATGCGCTACCTATTGACGAGTTAAATGATGTCCCTTATAAATCTAAAAATACAGGTTGTATGCACGCTTGTGGTCATGATGGACATACCGCTATTTTACTTACTGTTGCAGAAATTATTGAAGAACATAAACACCTTTTACAAGGTAATGTTGTATTAATCTTCCAATATGGCGAAGAAATAATGCCTGGTGGATCACAAGAAATGATTGATGCCGGCTGTCTAGATGATGTTGACAAAATTTTTGGTACACATTTATGGAGCGGTTATCCAACAGGGACAATCTATTCACGTCCTGGTGCAATTATGGCTTCTCCAGATGAATTTAGCGTTACCATTAAAGGTAAAGGTGGACATGGTGCGAAACCTCATGAAACCATCGATCCTATTGTTATTATGGCTGAATTTATATTAAGTGCACAAAAAATCATTTCAAGAACTATTGATCCAGTGAAACAAGCTGTCCTTACTTTTGGTATGATTCAAGCTGGTACTTCAGATAGTGTTATTCCAGATCAAGCTTTCTGTAAAGGTACAGTAAGAACTTTTGATACAGCTATCCAAGACCATATTAAGTTTAAAATGGATAAACTATTACAAGGCTTGTCTATCGCCAATGATATAGATTACGACTTAAATTATATCAAAGGATACTTACCCGTCCACAATAATGAACAAGCTTATAAAGTGGTGAAACAAGCTACTAATGAATTAAATTTACGCTTTAATGAAGCTGATTTAATGATGATTGGTGAAGACTTTTCCCACTATTTAAAAGTTCGTCCAGGCGCCTTTTTCTTAACAGGATGTGGTAATGATACTAAAGGTATTACTGCACCTCACCACAATCCTCATTTTGATATCGATGAGTATTCATTAAAATATGCAGTCAGTGTCTTCTTGAAAATCTTAGATATAGAAAACGTATTTTAATCCATTGAAAAAATGAATAAAACCTCGAGCTATAGTCAAAAGAAGAAGCTCGAGGTTTATTTTGGATTATTTTACGCTATCATTCGTTTGATATTAATACATTGTCTGTAAAACGACTTAAAAGTCATTTTCGAACTATAAATTGTCGATTATCATTGTCTTAAAATTGTAATTTAACGATGTGACATGAAATATAAGCAAAAAAAAGACCCCATCATGGGGTCTTTTATATAATATCCAAAATGAATTAGATATTATTTAATGATTTCAGTAACAACGCCTGATCCTACAGTACGTCCACCTTCACGGATTGAGAAACGAGTACCGTCTTCAATCGCGATAGGAGCGATTAATTCTACTGTCATTTCAACGTTATCACCAGGCATTACCATTTCAGTACCTTCTGGTAAATTAACAACACCAGTTACGTCAGTAGTACGGAAATAGAATTGTGGACGATAGTTTGAGAAGAATGGAGTATGACGTCCACCTTCGTCTTTTGATAATACATAAACTTCAGCTTTGAAGTTAGTGTGTGGTGTGATTGAACCAGGAGCAGCTAATACTTGACCACGTTGTACGTCTTCACGAGCAACACCACGTAATAATGCACCAATGTTGTCACCAGCTTCAGCGTAGTCCAATAATTTACGGAACATTTCTACACCAGTAACAGTTGTTTTAGAAGTTTCGTGTAATCCGATGATTTCAACTTCTTCACCAACTTTGATTTGACCACGTTCAACACGGCCTGTTGCAACAGTACCACGACCAGTGATTGAGAATACGTCCTCAACTGGCATCATGAATGGTTTGTCAGAATCACGTTCTGGAGTTGGGATGTAGTCATCTACAGCTTGCATTAAGTCTAAGATTTTTTGTTCGTATTTTTCGTCGCCTTCTAAAGCTTTTAAAGCTGAACCAGCGATTACAGGTACATCATCACCTGGGAAGTCATATTCGCTTAATAAGTCACGAACTTCCATTTCAACTAATTCTAATAATTCTTCATCGTCAACCATGTCAACTTTGTTTAAGAATACTACTAATGCTGGAACACCAACGTTACGTGATAATAAGATGTGTTCACGAGTTTGTGGCATTGGACCATCAGCAGCAGATACTACTAAGATACCGCCGTCCATTTGAGCAGCACCAGTGATCATGTTTTTAACATAGTCAGCGTGTCCTGGGCAGTCAACGTGAGCATAGTGACGTTTGTCAGTTTGATACTCAATGTGAGAAGTATTGATTGTGATACCACGTTCTTTTTCTTCTGGAGCATTGTCAATCATGTCATATGATTGTGCAACTGAGTCACCATTTTTTGCTAATACAGTTGCGATAGCAGCTGTTAAAGTAGTTTTACCATGGTCAACGTGACCGATAGTACCAATATTGGCATGTTCTTTTGAACGATCGAATTTTTCTTTAGCCATTATAAAATCTCTCCTATTCTTATTGAAAATTAATTTAAATTTTATCTCTCATGACAGTTTCTCACCATCATGAGAAGATGATTTACAGTGTTTGCAAAAAAGAAATTCATAATTCCTTTATAATGCATATATCCGAAAAAATCAAACTTTAAAGATGATAGCTTACAATAAGCTCAGTTATTATTCTAACCTAGCATAGCTAGTCAAAACAAGTTATATTATTCACCTTTATTTTTCTTGATAATTTCTTCTGCAATTGATTTTGGAACTTCGGCATAATGATCAAAGTACATTGTGTAAGTTCCGCGACCTTGTGTATTTGAACGTAATGAAGTTGCGTAACCGAACATTTCTGAAAGTGGTACATAAGCATTAACAACTTGTGCATTACCACGAGGTTCCATACCATCAACACGTCCACGACGAGATGTTACGTCACCCATGATATCACCCATGTATTCTTCAGGCATTTCGATAGTAACTTTCATCATTGGTTCTAAAATAACAGGATCACATTTTTTAGCAGCTTCTTTAAGTGCTAATGATGCAGCAATTTTGAAGGCCATTTCTGATGAATCGACATCATGGTATGAACCATCATATAATTTAGCTTTAACATCAATTAATGGATAACCTGCTAAGACACCATTTTCCATAGCATCTTTAAGACCAGCTTCAACTGATGGAATATATTCACGAGGAACTACACCACCAACGATAGCGTTTTCGAATTCAAAACCGCCACCAGTTTCATTAGGTGTAAATTCGATGTGAACATCACCGTATTGACCACGACCACCAGATTGACGAGAGAATTTACCTTGAACTTGTGCAGATGATTTGAAAGTTTCACGATATGAAACCATTGGAGCACCTACGTTACATTCAACGTTAAATTCTTTCTTCATACGGTCTACTAAGATATCTAAGTGAAGTTCACCCATACCACCAATGATAACTTGTCCAGTTTCTTCATCAGTATGCGCATGGAATGTTGGATCTTCTTCTTGCAATTTAACTAAAGCTTGAGTCATTTTATCTTGGTCAGCTTTAGATTTTGGTTCAACTGATAAGTGGATAACAGGTTCTGGGAATTCCATTGATTCCAAGATAATGTCATTTTTCTCACCACATAAAGTATCACCAGTTCCTGTATCTTTAAGACCTACCGCAGCTGCGATATCTCCTGAATATACAGTGTCGATTTCTTGACGTGAGTTAGCGTGCATTTGTAATAAACGACCTACACGTTCACGTTTATCTTTAGTTGAGTTCTTAATGTATGAACCAGATGTCATTGTACCTGAGTACACACGGAAGAATGTTAATTTACCAACATAAGGGTCAGTCATAACTTTAAATGCTAAAGCAGCGAACTCAGCTGAGTCGTCAGCTCTTGCAATTACTTCTTCTTCTGGGTTACTAGCACGGTGACCAATAATTGGTTTAACGTCTAGTGGTGAAGGTAAGTAATCAATTACAGCATTAAGCATTAATTGAACACCTTTGTTTTTGAAAGCTGTTCCACAAAGTACTGGGTAGAATTCTACATTAGTAGTAGCTTCACGGATAGCATTTTTCAATTCAGCAATTGTAATTTCTTCGTCACCAAGATATTTCTCCATTAATTCGTCGCTAGTTTCAGCAACTGCTTCGATTAATGCAGAACGAGCTTCTTCAGCTCTTTCTTTATGATCTTCAGGAATTTCAATTTCTTCAATTTCAGTACCTAAATCATTTGTATATTTGAAACATTTCATTTCAACTAAGTCAATGATTGCTTCGAATTCGTCCTCTGCACCAATTGGTAATTGGATTGGAGCTGCATTAGCATCTAAACGATCATGTAAAGTACTTACAGAATATTCGAAGTTAGCACCTAATTTATCCATTTTGTTTACAAATACGATACGAGGAACACCATATGTTGTAGCCTGACGCCAAACTGTTTCAGTTTGAGGTTCAACACCTGATTGTGCATCAAGTACTGTAACTGCTCCGTCAAGTACACGTAATGAACGTTCAACTTCAACAGTGAAGTCTACGTGTCCAGGTGTATCGATAATATTCACACGGTGACCGTCCCAAGCTGCAGTTGTTGCTGCAGATGTGATTGTAATACCACGATCTTGTTCTTGTTCCATCCAGTCCATTTGTGAAGCACCTTCGTGTGTTTCACCAATTTTGTGGATACGGCCAGTGTAATAAAGAATACGTTCAGTCGTAGTCGTTTTACCAGCATCGATGTGAGCCATGATACCGATATTACGAGTTTTTTCTAGTGAAAATTCTCTAGCCATGTATTTTTTCTCCTTCCAGTTAATTACTGAATAAATACGATAGATATGGCGATGCCCTAAGTATGAATTGCTAATGATGGGTCACTAACAATTAACACACTCAGGGTAAAAGCTTTTATCTTACCAACGGTAGTGAGCGAATGCTTTGTTCGCTTCAGCCATTTTGTGAGTATCCTCACGTTTCTTAACGGCACCACCTGTATTATTTGCTGCATCTAAAATTTCGTTAGCTAAACGGTCTTCCATCGTTTTTTCACCACGAAGACGTGCATAGTTAACTAACCAACGTAATCCTAAAGTAGTACGACGTTCTGGACGAACTTCTACAGGTACTTGATAGTTAGAACCACCAACACGACGTGCTTTAACTTCTAATACTGGCATAATATTGTTGATTGCTTCTTCGAATACTTCTAATGCATCACGACCACTACGTTGTTCAACTAGGTCGAATGCTGAATAAAGAATTCTTTGTGCTGTTCCGCGTTTACCATCTAACATAATTTTGTTAATTAACTTTGTTACTAACTTAGAGTTATGAATTGGATCTGGTAATACGTCTCTTTTAGGTACTGATCCTTTACGAGGCATAATGTAAATCCTCCCTTCCTTAATAATTGTAATGTAATTAAATCACATGTAAAAACATAAATTTAATTATTAGTTTTTAGGTTTTTTAGTTCCGTATAATGAACGACCTTGTCTACGTCCGTCAACACCTGAAGTATCAAGTGCACCACGTACGATGTGGTAACGAACACCAGGTAAGTCTTTTACACGTCCACCACGTACAAGTACAACACTGTGTTCTTGTAAGTTATGGCCGATACCAGGAATGTATGCGTTAATTTCAATGTTGTTTGATAAACGCACACGAGCATATTTACGTAACGCTGAGTTAGGTTTTTTAGGTGTCATAGTACCTACACGAGTACAAACTCCACGTTTTTGTGGTGAGTTTAAATCAGTAAATTTTTTCTTTTTACTGTTAAAACCTTTATTTAAAGCTGGAGAGTCTGATTTTCTAACTTTACTTTGTCTTGGTTTACGTACTAATTGGTTAATAGTTGGCATGTGATATGTCCTCCTCTCTTCCATTTTTTAATCCCACACATCCAGGTGGTTCATTTTTAAGTTAAATAAAATTTAGTAAGCATTGATACTTACTAATTCTCATTTAAGTAATGCGACAATTGTAGCATTAACATTAATACCTACATATTTTCCTAAAGCACGTTTGCTCTCGAAAAATGATACAGGAATATTTTGTTGATTGATTTGGCTTAACACGCGAGCCATTAAATGAACTTCAACGTCTTGAGCAATAATCAAAGATGTAACTTGATCTTTATTCAACGCTTTAAGCGTTTCTTTAAGACCAACTACAAATTGTTGTTTGTTAAAGCGTGCAACTTTTTCCTTAGACAATAACTTATCCTCCAAAGTTCTGCTTGCATCAACCTTTAATATATTAACATTGATTAAGCTACAAAGTCAACATGTATTCACTATAAAAATAACAAGAGGCTAAATTAATAGCCTCTGTTAGTTATTATTGTTCGATAATTTCTTCTTGTGCCTCTACTTCAGCAATAGGTGCAGCTGTTTTTTCATATTTAACGTCACTATAACGTCTCATACCAGTACCAGCTGGAATCAATTTACCGATAATTACATTTTCTTTAAGACCTAATAAATCATCACGTTTACCTTTAATAGCTGCATCTGTAAGAACTCTTGTAGTTTCTTGGAATGATGCTGCAGATAAGAAACTTTCTGTTTCAAGTGATGCTTTCGTAATACCTAGTAACACTGGTTTAGCTGTTGCTGGGCGTTTACGATGTTTAAATGCTTCTCTATTAGCATCTGTGAAGTTATGGATATCAACTAATGAACCTGGTAATAATTTAGTATCACCAGCTTCAATGATACGAACTTTACGTAACATTTGTCTTACCATTACTTCAACGTGTTTATCATCGATTTCAACACCTTGCATACGGTAAACTTTTTGTACTTCTTTTAATAAGTAACTTTCAGTAGCATTTAAACCAGCAACTGCTAAGTAGTTCTTAGGCTCAATAGAACCTTCTGTTAATACTTCACCACGTTGTACTGGTTGACCAATTTCTACTTTAAGTCTTGAAGTACCAGAAGCTAGATAAGATCTAGTTTCGTTTGCACCTTTAACAACTATTTCTTGTTGTCTATCTTTAGCTAATTTAATGTCTTCAACAACACCTTCGATTTCAGTAATCACCGCTTGACCTTTTGGATTACGTGCTTCGAAAATTTCTTGAATACGTGGAAGACCTTGTGTAATATCACTACCAGCTACCCCACCTGTATGGAATGTACGCATAGTAAGCTGTGTACCTGGTTCACCAATTGATTGGGCAGCAATTGTACCAACTGCTTCACCAACTTCAACTTTTTCACCAGTAGCAAGGTTTTTACCATAACATTTTTCACAAACACCGTGTCTAGCATTACAAGTAAATGCTGAGCGGATATACATTTGTTCAATACCTGCATCAGTAATTTTCTTAGCAATTTCAGGTGTTATTAATTCATCAGGACGAATAATAATTTCGTCTGTTTGTGGATGACGAATTGTTTCTTTTGAATAACGTCCTTCGATACGTTCAATAAATGGTTCAATCATTTCTGTACCTTCTTTAATATCAGAAACTAATAAACCTCTGTCCGTACCACAATCTTCTTCACGAACGATAACATCTTGAGCAACGTCAACAAGACGACGAGTAAGGTAACCTGAGTCAGCTGTTTTAAGGGCTGTATCAGCAAGACCTTTACGAGCACCGTGTGTTGAGATGAAGTACTCAAGTACTGTTAAACCTTCACGGAATGATGAAGTGATTGGTAATTCAATAATCTTACCAGATGGTGCAGCCATTAAACCACGCATACCAGCTAATTGTGTAAAGTTAGATGCGTTACCACGGGCACCTGAATCACTCATCATAAAGATTGGGTTTGTTTTTTCAAGTGATTGCATTAATTCACCTTGAATTTGATCTTTTGCATCTGTCCAAATTTCAACAACTGCATTATATCTTTCTTCTTCAGTGATTAAACCACGGTTAAATTGTTTAGTAATTCTATCAACTAATTTTTCATGTTCATCTAAAATTTGTTGTTTATCTGGTAATACCACGATATCAGCGACACCAACTGTGATACCAGCTTTAGATGAGAATTTAAATCCTAGATCTTTCATTCTATCAAGCATCATAGATGTATCAGTAATACTGAATCTATTAAACACTTCTGCAATGATGTTTCCTAAGAATTTTTTGTTGAATGGTTCTATTAATTCTTCATTTTCAAAGTAAGCTTTTAAGCCACCTTCACCTAATGTTGTCGGATCAATGAAGTATCTATCTGGAGTTTTACGTTCTAGATTCTCTTGTGTAGGCTCGTTAATATACGCAAATGAATCCGGAATGATTTCATTGAAAATAATTTTACCTACAGAAGTTACAAGAATTTTTTTATTTTGTTCATCAGTAAATGTTGGATTATTAAATGAACTTGCGTGTACACCAATACGAGTGTGTAAATGTACAAATCCGTTTGCATAAGCTTTTAACACTTCATTTGTGTCATTAAAGATTGCACCTGTATTCACTGCATCTTTTCTTTCTAATGTTAAATAATAGTTACCTAATACCATATCTTGAGATGGTGTTACAACTGGTTTACCATCTTTAGGGTTTAAGATATTTTGAGCAGCTAACATTAACATTCTTGCTTCAGCTTGTGCTTCTTTAGATAAAGGTACGTGAACAGCCATTTGGTCACCATCAAAATCGGCATTATACGCAGTCGTTACAAGTGGATGTAAACGAATAGCTCTACCTTCTACTAATGTTGGTTCAAATGCTTGAATACCTAATCTATGCAATGTTGGTGCACGGTTAAGTAATACTGGATGTTCTCTAATAACATCTTCTAATACATCCCAAACTTCATCATCCATACGCTCGATTTTACTCTTAGCATTTTTGATGTTAGTAGCAATCTCACGTTGTACTAATTCTTTCATAACAAAAGGTTTGAACAATTCTAATGCCATTTCTTTTGGAAGACCACATTGGTACATTTTAAGACTTGGTCCAACTGCAATTACTGAACGACCAGAATAGTCAACACGTTTACCAAGTAAGTTTTGACGGAAACGACCTTGTTTACCTTTAAGCATGTGTGATAAAGATTTTAATGGGCGGTTACCTGGTCCAGTTACTGGACGACCACGACGACCATTGTCAATCAATGCATCGACAGCTTCTTGTAACATACGTTTTTCGTTTTGCACAATAATACCAGGTGCACCTAAATCTAATAAACGTTTTAAACGATTATTACGATTGATAACACGACGATATAAATCATTTAAATCACTTGTTGCAAAACGTCCACCATCTAATTGAACCATTGGACGAATTTCTGGTGGAATGATAGGAAGAACATCTAATATCATCCATGCAGGATTATTACCTGAGTTACGGAATGATTCAACAACTTCTAAACGTTTAATTGCACGAGTAAGTCTTTGTCCAGTTGCTGACTCTAACTCATCACGTAATTGTTTAAGTTCTTCATCTAAATCAATTTCTTCAAGTAGATCTTTAATACCTTCAGCACCCATTTTAGCAACGAATTGACCTGGGTATTTATCATAGTAATCTCTGAATTCAGCTTCAGATAATAATGTTTTCTTTTCTAGACCAGTTGGACCTGGATCTACTACAACATAAGAAGCAAAGTAAATGACTTCTTCTAATGCTCTAGGTGACATATCAAGTAATAATCCCATACGACTTGGAATTCCTTTAAAATACCAAATATGTGAAACAGGAGCAGCTAGTTCAATGTGTCCCATTCTTTCACGACGTACTTTAGATTTTGTTACTTCTACACCACATCTATCACAGACCATGCCTTTGTAGCGAACACGTTTGTATTTACCACAACTACATTCCCAGTCTTTTGTAGGTCCAAAAATTCTTTCGCAGAATAGACCATCTTTTTCAGGTTTTAATGTACGGTAGTTGATTGTTTCAGGTTTTTTAACTTCACCAAATGACCAAGAACGGATTTTTTCAGGTGAAGCTAACCCAATTTTCATATAATGGAAATTATTTACATCAATCAAGGAGCCTACCTCCTTCAATTTAGATTAGCTGTGCTATTTGATTGATTTGCATTTATTTTATTAGGTCAAAAGTGACAAACTGAATATATTCACTACTCAGTTTGTACACTTACTGCCCTATTTTATTTAAATTGCGTATTAATCAGTTACTTCTTTTTGTGATTCTGGAGCATCTTTTTGCTGTAAGTCTACTTTACGTTCAACAACATCTTCGTCATCAACGTCAGCCATTTCGATTTCATTATCTTGTTCATCCATCACTTTAACGTCTAGGCCTAAACTTTGTAATTCTTTCATCAATACACGGAATGATTCAGGAACACTTGGTCTAGAGATATTTTCACCTTTTACAATAGCTTCGTAAGTTTTTACACGACCTACAGTATCATCAGATTTATAAGTTAGTATCTCTTGTAATGTATATGCTGCACCATAAGCTTCAAGTGCCCATACTTCCATTTCACCAAAACGTTGACCACCAAATTGTGCTTTACCACCTAATGGTTGTTGAGTTACTAATGAATATGGTCCAGTTGAACGCGCATGTAATTTATCATCTACCATGTGTGCTAATTTAAGCATATACATAACACCAACAGAAATACGATTATCGAATGGTTCACCAGTACGTCCATCATACAATACAGTTTTACCATCGCGAGCCATACCAGCTTCTTCGATAGTAGACCATACATCGTCATCGTTAGCACCATCAAATACTGGTGATGCAACATGAATACCTAAGTTTTTAGCAGCCATACCTAAATGTAGCTCTAATACTTGTCCGATATTCATACGTGAAGGTACACCTAGTGGGTTTAACATGATATCGATTGGTGTTCCATCTGGTAAGTAAGGCATATCTTCTTCTGGAACAATTTTAGAGATAACACCTTTGTTACCGTGACGACCACACATTTTATCTCCTACGTGAATTTTACGTTTTTGCACGATATATACACGTACTAATTGGTTTACACCAGGAGATAACGTATCATCTCCCTCTTCACGATTGAAGACTTTAACATCTAACACAATACCGCCTGCACCATGTGGTACACGTAATGAAGTGTCTCTAACTTCACGTGCTTTTTCACCAAAGATAGCATGCAACAGTCTTTCTTCTGCAGTAAGTTCAGTAACACCTTTAGGCGTAACTTTACCAACTAAGATGTCTCCATCTTTAACTTCAGCACCCACATAAACAATACCACGATCATCTAAGTTTTTAAGTGCACTTTCAGAAACGTTTGGAATATCACGAGTAATTTCTTCAGGTCCAAGTTTAGTATCACGCGCTTCTGATTCATACTCTTCAATATGAATTGACGTATATACATCATCTTTTACTAATCTTTCGCTCATGATAACAGCATCTTCGTAGTTATAACCGTCCCATGTCATGAAACCAACAACGACGTTTCTACCAAGTGCCATTTCTCCTAATTCCATAGAAGGACCGTCAGCTAAAATCTCGTTGTATTCAACTACATCTCCAACAGCAACGATTGGACGTTGATTGTAACAAGTACCTGAGTTTGAACGTTTGAATTTAGCTAATGGATAACGATCTAATTCACCTTCGTGTTCAACACCATTTTCTTCAACTAAGCGTCTAACTAAGATTTCATTAGATTCAACATGTTCTACACGTCCTCTATGTTTAGCTGTAATCGCCGCACCAGAGTCACGTGCTGCTACGTGTTCCATACCTGTACCAACAAATGGTGCTTCTGGGTTCATCAATGGTACTGCTTGTCGTTGCATGTTTGCACCCATTAACGCACGGTTTGAGTCATCGTTTTCTAAGAATGGGATACATGCTGTTGCTGCAGAAACAACTTGTTTAGGAGATACATCCATGTAGTCCATTTTTTCTTTGGCCATAACTGTGTTATTACCACGGAAACGACAAACAACTTCGTCCTCGATAAAACGACCATTTTCATCTAATTTAGAGTTGGCTTGGGCAACAACATAACTATCTTCTTCATCAGCTGTTAAATAGTCAATTTGATCAGTAATAGCATGCGTATCTATGTCTACTTTACGATAAGGTGTTTCAATAAATCCGAATTCGTTAACTCGAGCATAGCTTGATAATGAGTTAATTAATCCGATATTTGGTCCCTCAGGTGTTTCAATTGGACACATACGGCCATAGTGAGAATAGTGAACGTCACGTACTTCCATTTGAGCACGTTCACGAGTTAAACCACCAGGTCCTAATGCTGATAAACGACGTTTATGTGTTAATTCAGCTAATGGATTAGCTTGGTCCATGAATTGAGATAATTGAGAGCTACCAAAGAATTCTTTAATAGATGCAATTACTGGACGAATATTGATTAATTGTTGTGGTGTGACAGAATCAGTGTCTTGAATAGACATTCTTTCACGTACAACTCTTTCCATTCTAGATAAACCAATTCTGAATTGGTTTTGTAATAATTCGCCTACAGAACGTAAACGACGATTACCTAAATGGTCAATATCATCTGTATAACCAATACCACTTAATAAGTTAAAGAAATAACTCATTGAAGCAATAATATCAGCTGGTGTAATACATTTAACTTCTGAATCTGGGAAAGCATTACCAATTACAGTAGTAGTACGTCCTTCTTCATCATTTGGTACATATACTTTAATTGATTGAATTTCAACAGGTTCATCTATAACACTACCGTGTAATTCAAACACTTCACTATTTGCATTTGATTCTAAAACGTCCATGATTTCATCTAATTTACGACGATCAAGTACAGTTCCTGCTTCAACTACAATTTCCCCAGTTTCGCTATCAACGATTGGTTCAGCAAGTTTTTGATTGAACAAACGATGTTTTAAATGTAATTTTTTGTTTGTTTTGTATCGACCCACACTCGCTAAATCATAACGTTTTGGATCGAAGAAACGTGAGTATAGTAAACTCTTAGCATTTTCAACAGTTGGTGGTTCACCTGGACGCAAGCGTTCATAGATTTCTAATAATGCTTGTTCAGTGTTCTCCGTACTATCTTTTTCAAGCGTATTACGTAAATATTCATTGTCTCCTAATAAGTCAACAATTTCTTGGTCGCTTGAGAAACCTAAAGCACGTAATAATACAGTTAATGGTAATTTACGTGTTCTATCAATACGCACGTAAACAACGTCTTTTGCATCAGTTTCAAACTCTAACCATGCACCACGGTTTGGAATGATTGTAGCGTCATAGTTTTCTCGACCATTTTTATCTAATTTTTCATTAAAGTAAACGGATGGTGAACGTACTAATTGTGATACGATTACACGTTCAGCACCATTAATAACGAACGTACCAGTATCAGTCATTAATGGGAAATCACCCATAAATACTTCTTGCTCTTTAACTTCACCAGTTTCTTTAATGATTAGACGAACTTTAACACGAAGAGGTGCTGCATATGTTGCGTCACGGTTTTTAGATTCTTCTAAGTCATATTTTGGTTCACCTAAACGGTAATCAACAAATTCTAATGATAAATTACCAGTAAAATCTTCTATCGGAGAAATGTCTCTAAACATTTCAATTAAACCTTCGTTAAGGAACCATTCGTAAGATTTTGTTTGAATTTCTATTAAGTTTGGTAATTCTAATACTTCTGAAATTCTAGCGTAGTTTCTACGTTTACGATGTCTTCCATATTGGACAACTTGACCTGCCAAACAGATTCACCCCTCAAAAATTGTGTGATCCGCTTTTACCTAAACATCATAAGATCAGCAATATATAAAGACAAAAAGAAAACGGCAACACTAATGATGACACCATTTTCGATTCATATGTTTATTCTTGATTCACTTATTTATTTAACGTAAAAGTACACACTTATTGAACATAAATTTTTACATTATATAACTATAACAGAATATCACATTCATTTCAAGACTTTGTACTTCTCAAAATATAATATCCTTTATCTTTATTTACTACTTCGACATTGCCAAATAATTGTTGCATCTTTTTCTTAGCAGAAGGCATGCCTTGTTTCTTTTGTATAACAACAAACAGTTGTCCTTCTTGCTTTAGCTTGTTTATAGATTCCTCGAAAATACGATGAACAACTTCTTTACCCGCTCTTATTGGGGGATTAGTTAAAATAAAATCAAAACTATTATCTTCAACAGCATTCAACGCGTCACTTTCTTTAATCACAACATTTTCGATGTTATTTTTCTTTTTATTCTTTTGAGCTAAAGTTAGAGCTCGACGATTTACATCAAGCATATAAATTTTATGATGTGGTGACTTTTTAGCTATTGTTAATCCGATAGGTCCATATCCACATCCAACATCAGCAATTGTTTTGCTTGGTCCAGGTGGATACATTTTCATGAAAGTATGAATTAACACATCACTACCATAATCCACTTTGTCTTTCGAAAAAACACCGTTATCAGTTATTAAATCTAATTGTTCATTATCAAAAGTGTATTTAATATGTTGTTCATCACTTTCCACATCAGGATTTTCATCATAGTAATGGCTCATTAATCCACCTCATTCATAGTTCTTATTGACATATTATAACATTAAAACAACCTATAAATGAGTTAAAACCCCGTTATCGAAATAACGGGGTTTTAACTTCTCAAAGAATATTATCAATATCTTTGCTATTCGATATGTCAAATAACAATATTGAAATTCATATTAAGTTAAGATACTAGAATTATTTTAATTCTACAGTAGCTCCAACTTCTTCTAATTGTTCTTTAAGTTTTTCAGCTTCTTCTTTAGGTAAAGCTTCTTTGATTACTTTAGGAGCTCCATCTACTAAGTCTTTAGCATCTTTTAAGCCTAAGCCAGTTGCTTCTTTAACTGCTTTAACAACTTTGATTTTAGATGAACCAGCTGAAGTTAATTCAACATCAAATTCAGTTTTTTCAGCAGCTGCGTCTCCGCCACCTGCTGCACCTGCTGCTGCTACTGGAGCTGCTGCAGTTACACCAAATTCTTCTTCGATTGCTTTTACTAAGTCGTTTAATTCTAACACTGACATTTCTTTAATTGCTTCAATGATTTGTTCTTGATTAGCCATTTATAATTCCTCCGTTATTTTTAAATTTAGTTACGCTAAAAATTATTCAGCGCTTTCTTCTTTTTGTTCTCCAACAGCTTTAACCGCATAAGCGAAGTTGCGTACTGGAGCTTGTAATACTGATAAAAGCATAGATACAAGACCATCGTGTGAAGGTAATGAACCAACAGTTTTAACTTCTTCTGCTGTAATAACATTTCCTTCCATAACGCCTGATTTAATTTCTAACGCTTCATGTTCTTTAGCAAATCCTGCAAGTACTTTTGCTGGTGCTACTACATCTTCTTTAGAAGTTGCAATAGCTGTAGGACCTGTTAAGAAATCATTCAAACCTTCGATACCAGCTTTTTCAGCTGCACGACGTACCATAGTGTTTTTGTATACTTTATACTCAACACCAGCTTCACGTAATTGTGAACGTAGTTCAGTAACTTCAGCAACTGTTAAACCACGATAGTCAACGATAACTGTTGAAACTGAATTTGATAATACGTCAGCAATTTCATCAACTAGTTGTTTTTTAGCTTCAATGATAGCAGACATTCAGACACCTCCATTTAATATTTTTGGGTGCTTTTTTTAAAATTAAAAAAAAGCACTTTCTACCCACGGCAAAAAGTGCTTGAAAGATCATAGATCATCACGTTCAAGTCAATTTTAGCCTCGGTAGGATAAATTTTAAGTTACAAATAACTCCTACTGTCTTAGGTAAAATAATCACAATATGTAATATAACTCGTTATCTACATATTGTCAACATATTTTTAAAGACTGAGAGAAAATATCTCTCAGTCTTATGTTCATCTATATTATAGTTTGAAAGAAGTAGTATCTACTTTAACGCCAGGACCCATTGTTGTAGTTACAGCAACAGATTTGAAGTAAGTACCTTTAGCAGATGATGGTTTAGCTTTAGCTAACACATCTTGTAATGCTTTAAAGTTTTCAATAAGTTGTTCATCAGTGAATGAAACTTTACCGATTGACGCATGTACAATACCAGCTTTTTCAGCACGATATTCTACTTTACCAGCTTTGATTTCTTCAACAGCTTTTTTAACGTCCATAGTTACAGTTCCAGTTTTAGGGTTAGGCATTAAACCTTTTGGCCCTAATACTCGACCTAATTTACCAACTTCGCCCATCATGTCTGGTGTAGCAACAACTACATCAAAGTCAAACCAACCTTGTTGGATTTTTTGAACGTATTCTGCTTCACCTACATAATCAGCACCTGCTGCTTCTGCTTCAGCAATTTTATCGCCTTTAGCAAAAACTAATACACTTTGTGATTTACCAGTACCGTTTGGTAACACTACTGCACCACGGATTTGTTGGTCATTCTTACGTGTATCAATTCCTAAACGGAAAGCAACTTCAACTGATGCGTCAAAGTTAGCAATACTTGTTTCTTTAGCTAATTTAATTGCTTCTTCAACACTGTAGTGTTGAGTACGATCAACTTTACTAGCTGCTTCTTGATACTTTTTACCTTTTTTAGCCATTAATTGTTCCTCCTTTAGTGGTTTTAGCGGAATTTCCTCCCACATTCCTTGCAATCATGCAAGTCGAGAGCAGACAACAGAATATATAACCAATATTAAACTCTAAATGTTAATATCATTGGTTATATATAATTTAAAATTATGAATTCTGTTATCTGCTTCATCTTTTAAATCTTTGTGATCAAATTTTAAAATTTGATTTATTATTCAACAGTGATTCCCATACTACGAGCAGTACCTTCGATAATACGCATAGCTGCTTCTTCGTCTGCAGCATTTAAATCTTGCATTTTACTATTAGCAATTTCACGTACTTGATCTTTAGTTACTGTAGCAACTTTAGTTTTGTTAGGTTCACCAGAACCTTTTTCAATACCAGCTGCTTTTTTAAGTAGTACTGGAGCCGGTGGAGTTTTTGTAATGAATGTAAATGAACGATCTTCATAAACACTGATTTCTACCGGAATGATTAAACCTGCTTGATCTTGCGTACGTGCGTTGAATTCTTTACAGAATCCCATAATGTTCACACCTGCTTGACCTAATGCTGGACCAACTGGTGGTGCTGGATTTGCTTTACCTGCAGGAATTTGTAATTTAACTACTTTTTCTACTTTTTTAGCCACGATGTGCACCTCCTTGATATCGTGATGTGGTCACAGGGCTCAGTTTTGCCCTCCCACTCTAACATTTCGTGACGAAATGGACGCTCCTAAAAGCGCGACCACATTATTTTAACACTTTTTTATTTATAAAATCAATACTAATATTATTTTTGATGGTTATTATTATTATGCTGCTAATTTTTACAGCTTTTCTACTTGATCAAATTCAACTTCTACTGGTGTTTCACGACCAAACATATCTACTAAAACTGTCAATTTAAATTTGTCCGCTTCAACTTCTTGAACTTCTCCTACTTGATTTGCGAACGGACCAGACTTGATACGAACTTGTTCTCCAATGTCTAATTCTACATCGATCGTTTTTTCTTTTAGTCCCATTTGTTTTAATATAAAACGAACTTCTTCAGGTAATAATGGATTAGGTTTAGATCCTGCGCCTGCAGATCCTACAAATCCTGTTACTCCTGGGGTGTTTCTTACTACATACCAAGATTCATCAGTCATAACTAACTCAACTAGTACATAACCAGGGAACGTTTTTTTAACTGTCGTTTTAGCTTTACCATCTTTTACTTGAGTTTCCTCTTCTTCTGGTATGACTACTCTAAAAATCTGTTCAGTCATATTCATAGATTCTACTCTTTTTTCTAAATTCTTTTTAACTTTATTTTCATATCCTGAATATGTATGCACGGCATACCAACGCTTTGCGCCAACTTCTTCAGACATGTCTTCACTCCTCTAACCAAATAATAAATTTTTCAATGCAGTAATTCCAATATCTAAGGCATAGAAAAAGACTAAGAAGAATATCACAGTTGATACAACTATAACAGTATACTTAAACAACTCTTCTTTTGTCGGCCAACTTGTTTTTTCCATTTCAGACTTAACGCCTTTAAAGAAACTTTCTTTTTTAGCCATTTGTACTACCTCCAAATCTTTCAAACATATAACCTTGTCATAATGAATACATTTATTTCGACTCTTTATGAATTGTATGCGCATTACATTTAGGACAATATTTCTTTATACTTAATCTAACTGATGCGTCTCCCTGCTTGGGAACGTGATAGTTTCTACTACCACAAACTTCACAATTTAACGGTATTTTTCTCACTATAATTCACCTTTGTTCATTATAATACCAGTATACTATACATAAAATTTATGACAAATGTCAAACTAGCTAAACAATATGTCTTCTCTTTATCGCTATCCTATTTATAATAACCATTTTAACAATATACTTTAATTTTTTGTTTACTTCTCTGTATTGCATTGTATACTTTTTTATCACTAACATTGAGTATTGTAGCAATTTCTTTAGGGCTATAATATTGACATACTAGCGTCATTACTTCCTTTTCAAATATACTTAAATATTTAAATTGTCCTTGCAGTTCTGTTAATTGCATTTTGTAAAGACAACATAATTCTGTTTCTTTATATAGCGAATGATTACTATACTTCACTTTATATTCGTTAATTAAGCTTTCAGTCCTTCTATTGATTGCTAAATATTTACGTAAATAATCATATTTCACTGAACTTATAACACATTGTACATAATGTTTAAATGGTTGTTTACCATTAAAATCAAATGTCTTTGTTGCTTTATAGATTCTAATAATTACTTCTTGATATAAATCTTCTTTATCACAATCACTAATTCTCATCTTCATGATCCTACTCATAATTGTCGGATGCAATTGTTGTAATAAGTTGTTAAAGTGTGTGGATGTATCTAGTTGCTGTTTATCATTAGAGATATTTAAATATTGATTTGTCACGCTTTCTTACCTTTCAAGTTAAATTAAGGTTAGTTTATACGTAGACATATAAAAATTTCAAGATGACAAAAAATCTACTTATTATTATCTCCTCTGCGAATTTCTTCAAATTTGGCAAGTATGTCTGAAGACAACTGAATTCGAGTTCTTGGTTTATTTTCACTAATATCTTCTAGTGATTTACTAACATCTATCGCACTTTCTTTTAAGTCTCTCCACATTTCTCTGGAAGAAATTCTGTATGCTCCCGAACCAAAAATTGCATGTTGTTCACTCATATCACTCGTTACTACAGTAATATGTTTTGTATGTTTATCATAAAGCTCATATACATAGCGTTCTATAAAACTATCAGCAGTTTCTTTTTCTTTAGTGAAAATTGTTTTCACTCCATGATAGATATATTCTCTTTCAATACCTGATTGTTCATAGGCATCAAAGACGCAAATAACTTCATCTGTAATTACAGCACTATAGTTGGCAATCGTATCTAATAGTTGTTGACGTGCTTCTTCCAAATTTTCTTTTGCAATGGCACTAAGTTTACTCGATTGTCCTATCATATTATAACCGTCTATTATCAAATAACGTTTTTTCATTATGTTGCCTCAATATCATTTCTTTTTCTGTAAACTTCATACATCATTAAACTAGCTGCTACAGATGCATTTAAACTATTAACATGTCCAACCATTGGAATTTTGATATAAAAATCACACTTATCACTTACAAGACGACTCATACCTTGCCCTTCACTTCCAATAACAATTGCTAATGACATATCCGCCTCTAAATTACGATAATCTGTTGCATTGTGTGCTTCCGCACCTGCAACCCAAAAACCATTATTTTTTAATTCATCAATTGTATTAGCTAAATTGGTTACTCTAATTACTGGAACGTGTTGAATCGCTCCAGTAGATGCTTTAGCAACTGTTTGTGTTAATGTGACTGAACGACGTTTAGGGATGATAACGCCATCTACTCCTGTAGCATCAGCTGTTCTAAGAATAGACCCTAAATTATGTGGATCTTCTAAACCATCTAATATTAATACTGTAGATAATCCCTCTTTATCATTTTGCTCTTTTAAAAATTGATTAAAATCAGCATATTCATATGGTGCAATCAAAGCAGCAACACCCTGATGTGGTGCATTTGCTAAAAAATCTAATTTTGATTTTGGCACAGTTTGAACTATTATTTTTTGCTCTTTTGCATTTTTTAAAATTTCATTAATTTGTTGTTTTTTTATGCCATCTTGGATCAATATTTTATTGATTGGATGTCCTGAGATAATCGCTTCTCTCACTGCATGTCTACCGACAATAACTTCATCTTCCATAAAGTCACTACCTTTCGTTAACAATGTTGATTATTTTTGTTAATAATTGTTCTAGTCTTTCTTCTTGCTTTGTTAAATATAAATAACCAAGTACGGCTTCTAGAGCAGAGCTCTTTCTATACGTTTGGATATCTGTATTTTTAGCTTTGGTATAACTTTTGGCATTACGTCCTCTTTTTAAAATGTCCATTTCTTCGTCTGTAAACCATTGTTCTTCAATTAATAATTCTAACGTTTGTGCTTGGCTTTTAGCAGATACGTACCGTTTCGCCACCTGATGTAATCTATTGGGTTTACTTTTTAGTTTCAAAACGATATAAGAACGAACATATTGGTCCAACACTGCATCTCCCATATAGGCTAAAGTTAATGGGTTTAATAATTTAATATGATTCACTTGTTGGTTATCCACGTTTAAATCTAACCCCTTGTGGTGTATCTTCTAAGATAATGTTTTGTTCTTTCAACATATCTCTAATTTCATCAGCACGTGCAAAATCTTTATTTTTTCTAGCTAGATTACGTTCTTCAATTAACTTTTCTATATCTTCATCTAGTAATAATGCTACTTTTGAATCTTTTAAAGGAATACCTAATACATCGCTGAAAATTTGATAAACCTCTTTAAATTTAGCAATTACTTTTGATGATGTCGTATTTTCTAATACATATTTGTTTGCTAATTTTGCTAAATCATACCAAGCTGTAATAGCATTTGCTGTGTTAAAATCATCGTTCATCACTGTTTCGAATCTATCTAAAATGGCTTGTATTTGTTTAATATAATCATTTTGTTCTTCAATATCAGTCGCAATTTCTTGTCGCTCTTCAATTAATTGATAACTATTTCTAATTCTTTCTAGACCACTGCGTGCCGCTTCAACTAGTTCTAAATTATAATTAATAGGGCTTCTATAATGTACACTAATCATGAAAAAGCGTAATACATCTGGATCTACTTCTTTAATAATGTCATGAACTAAAATGAAATTTCCTAATGATTTACTCATTTTTTCATTATCAATATTAATAAATCCATTATGCATCCAATAATTAGCAAATGGCGCATGATTATGTGCTTCTGACTGAGCAATTTCGTTTTCATGATGTGGGAATTGTAAATCTGATCCTCCAGCATGGATATCGATCGTTGCTCCTAATTCATGAAATGCCATAACTGAACATTCAATATGCCAACCTGGTCGTCCCTCTCCAAAAGGACTATCCCAACTGATTTCACCTGGTTTAGCTTTCTTCCACAATGTAAAATCTAGGGCATCTTCTTTTTGTTCTCCTGCATCTATACGAGCACCAACCTTTAAATCATCGATAGATTGATGACTTAATTTACCATATCCATCAAATTTACGAGTTCGGAAGTATACATCTCCACCACTTTCATATGCATATCCTTGATCAACCAAATCTTTGATAAATTGAATAATATCGTCCATATGGTCCATGACACGCGGGTTAGAAGTAGCTTTTTTAACATTTAAAGCACCTACATCTTCATAAAATGCTTCAATATATCTGTCTGCAATTTCTGGAACACTTTGATTTAGTTCTTTTGAGCGATTAATAAGTTTATCGTCTACATCTGTAAAGTTTGAAACATAGTCTACGTCATATCCTTGGTATTCAAAATAACGTCTTACAACATCATAATTGATTGCTGGTCTTGCATTTCCAATATGAATATAATTATATACTGTAGGTCCACAAACATACATTTTAACTTTCCCTGGTTCTATCGGTTTAAATACTTCTTTTTGACGTGTCAATGTATTATATAATGTAATCATCTTGAATCTCTCCGTTCTTCGTTTTTTCAAGTTGTCGTTCTAAATGTTTAATTTGTTCATAAATAGGATCTGGTAAATTACGATGATCAAACGTTTTACCAATACGTATGCCATCTTGTTTGACTATATGTCCTGGTATACCAACAACTGTGGAATAACTAGGCACAGACTGCAATACAACTGAATTTGCACCAATGTTAACATTTGAATGAATTTTTATGTTACCTAGCACTTTAGATCCTGCTGCAATTAAGACATTGTCACCAATATCTGGATGACGTTTACCTTTTTCTTTTCCTGTTCCACCTAATGTGACACCTTGATAGATTGTCACGTTATCACCTATTGTACATGTCTCTCCTATAACTACGCCCATACCATGATCAATAAACAGACGTTTACCAATTTTAGCACCTGGGTGTATTTCAATTCCTGTAAAAAATCGTGAAATCTGGGAAATCAATCGTGCTGTTACATATTTCTTTTTATTGTAAAGTTTATGCGCAATTAGGTGACTCCAAACTGCATGTAAACCAGCATATGTAGTTATAACTTCTAATGTTGAACGTGCTGCTGGGTCTTGTTCAAACACCATTTTAATATCGTCTCTCATTCTTTTTAGCAAGATGTTTACCTCCCCCGACATACTATCAATTGACCTGTTTAGTTAATTTATGATGTTAGTCTTCAAACATATATCTTGTTACTTTTAAACCTTGATAAGTCATAATTTCTATTAATAATACTTAAACTACTTTAAAATACTTAAAACATTGCTCATCTCGTGTCATAGTAGTGCTAACTCTTTATATTTCGTTAAACTCATATTGAACAGTCATAAAGTTTGGTTCTCTATTTTTCAGGACTGATAAATAAAAAAATGAATAATTTAATATATAAACTGTTTTGAAGCCGAGACTCCTGAGGGAGCAGTGCTAGTCGAAGACTACAGGCTGAGACAGCACCCTAGGAAGGGACCCAACACAGAAAAACTGGTTATCCAGTTTTATCATGCAATGCAGGTTGGGCATAGCGAGGCTTAAAAAATAATTATGTATCAGTCCAATTTGGGAGAGAACCTAAAGTTTTTACTATGACAAAAACGCCTCTAACATATTAAATTAATGTTAGAGGCGCTTCCGCACGGTTCCACTCTGAATTCAATAAAAGAAAAATTACATGCTTATACTAGAATTAGCCACACACTTATCATGATTAACAATTCTATATTATACACAGTATCTTCTTTTATTCTCATTTTTAAGTATTAAAATGTTATTTCAAAGGTGCATTCATTAATCAGTAAGTTGTACTCGCAGCAACCGTACATTCTCTGAAACATACATGATTAATTACTAATCCTTTGATTTATATTACTTTTACAAAGACGACTTAAATTACACAATTTCATCTTAATTTGTTACTTTCATTTTTTCAAGAGCCTGGGACATAAAGCATTTATACTTAATATTAAGCATTTGGCAGTAACTGTCTAATTTGTAAAATGTTGATTTATCAACATTTTACAAACCTAGTCAGTTTTGCCGGGGTGGAAGGGACCCGTCATCAAAAATCCATGTGTGGATTTTACATTAATGTGCAAGACGGGCATCTACGAAATAATTTGTTTTGACATAATTATTTCTGTCCCACTCCCAATTTATATGTTCTTTAATTATACGTATTTTTTTAATCGTTGCAATACTTTTTCTTTGCCTAACACTTCAATCGTATTAGGTAATTCTGGCCCATGCATTTGACCAGTTACTGCTACACGAATTGGCATAAACAATTGTTTACCTTTAATACCAGTTTCCTTTTGAACTTCTTTAATTGTTTTCTTAATATCAGCCGCTTCAAAAGGTTCTAAAACTTCTAATTTACCATATAAATGAGACATTAGTTCTGGTACTTGTTCCCCGTTCATCACTTGTTGTTCTTCTTCACCAAGTTCTGGCATTTCTTGGAAGAAAATTTCTGATAATGGAACGATTTCGCCCGCATAACTCATTTCTTTTTGATAAAGTGCAATTAATTTACGTCCCCAAGCTAAATCCTCTTCAGATGGATTTTCAGGAATTAAATTTGCTTTAATAAGATGTGGTAACGCCATTTGGAATACTGTTTCTGGGTCTTTTTGTTTCATATATTGATTGTTAACCCATTCTAATTTTTGTTTATCGAAGAATGCTGGTGATTTTGATAGACGTTTTTCATCAAAAATCTTTATAAATTCTTCTTTACTGAACAGTTCTTCTTCACCTTCTGGTGACCAACCTAATAATGCAATGAAGTTAAATAACGCTTCTGGTAAATATCCTAAATCACGATATTGCTCAATAAATTGTAAAATTTGACCATCACGTTTACTTAACTTTTTACGTTCTTCATTGACAATAAGTGACATATGTCCAAAACGTGGTGCTTCCCAGCCGAATGCTTCATAAATCATTAATTGTTTAGGTGTATTAGATATATGATCATCTCCGCGAATTACATCACTAATTTCCATAAAATGGTCATCGATAGCTACAGCAAAATTATAAGTAGGTACACCATCTTTTTTTACAATAACCCAATCACCAATACCGTTTGAATCGAATGATATTTCTCCTTTAACCATATCATTAAAACTATACGTTTTATTTTGAGGTACGCGGAAACGAATTGCTGGCTGACGCCCTTCTTCTTCAAATTGTTGACGTTGCTCTTCAGTTAAATGAGCATGTTGTCCACCATAACGTGGCATTTCACCACGTGCAATTTGAGCTTCACGTTCTTCTTCTAACTCTTCTTCAGTCATATAACACTTATAAGCCTTATCTTCAGCTAATAATTGTTCAATTAATGGTTCATAAATATGTTGACGTTCAGATTGGCGATAAGGACCATAACCTTTATCTTTATCCATTGATTCATCCCAATCTAGGCCTAACCATTTTAAATTATCAAATTGTGAAGACTCACCATCTGTTAAATTTCGTTTCTTATCTGTATCTTCAATACGGATAACAAAATCGCCATTATAATGTTTAGCAAATAAATAATTGAATAAAGCTGTTCTCGCGTTACCAATATGCAAATATCCAGTTGGGCTAGGTGCATATCTTACTCTAATTCGTTCGCTCATCATGTTCACTCCTAAATTCTTCTTATCTAATATTAATTTTAAGTTGTGTATACTACCATTTTTGTATGCCAATTGCATCGACAACATTCATCAAAAATGACGCCACTTTTATTAATTACATTGATTTATCATAACATAATTACTTGATTGCTATCTCAAATAATTTAATTAACTTTTGTTAAGTGATGCCAATCATTCACTATTTATCAATAAAGATCAAAATTTTCTAGAATTATTTATTTTTTAAATACAAATTTTGTCTTTACTTAATCCCTTTTTTATTAACATAACTAAAATATATTTTAGCACTATATTTTATGTTTGATAAGTCATGTGTTTATGTTGCTAATAGTAATAAGTTACTTTATTTCTTAATGATTAACATTGTCATTTCTAATCAGTTCTTTTAGCAAAGACAATTCTTCCTGAGGATGTTTGTAATAGACTAACAACTTCTAATTGTACATGTTGACCAATTAATTCTTTTGCATGATCGACAACTACCATTGTTCCATCATCTAAATAGCCTACAGCTTGTCCCGCTTCCTTACCCATTTTTGTTAGTAATAAATGGAGTTGATCACCTTGATGGACATTTGGTTTAATTGCTTCCGATAAATCGTTAACATTTAATGCCGTAATTCCGTTGACATGACAAACTTTATTTAAATTAAAATCCGTTGTAATGATACTTGCATGATAATTTTTAGCTAATTTGATTAACATTGTATCAATATCACTGTGTGACTTTGTTGGATTAACAACCTTTGACGGATGTTCTAAATCATATAATTGATTTAAAATATCTAAGCCTCTTTGTCCTTTTTCTCTTTTAACACTGTCTGTAGAATCGGCAACAATTTGTAATTCATTTATAACACCTTGTGGAATTAAAATAGTTCCATCCATAAAGCCACATTTTAGTACATCTAAAATTCTCCCATCGATAATAGCACTGGTATCTATAATTTTGGGACTAGCGCTTCTAGTATGTTGTGACATGGATTGTGCGATGTTTTCCGGCAAGAACATTAACATTTCGTCTCTTTTTTTCAAGCCAAATTGAAAACCTAAATAACAAAGTATAAAAGTAATGATAATTGGTACAAAGTGATTAAAAATTGAATCACCAATTAACTCAAAAATAAATGATACCATTACCGATATTAATAATCCGAAAATAAGACCTACTGTCGCAAAAAGTATTTCAACTGCACTTCTACGTAAGATAAATTGTTCTAGTTCTTTAATAGCACCAGCGATACGTTTAATAAAGAGTCCAAATAGTAAGAACATGATAATGATACCTATCATGCCATCAATGTAGTGATTTTTAAAAATATGCATGCCAGATAAACCAATATCTTTAACTATGCCTGGTATAATAATAATTCCTAAAGTACTACCGATTACGATATAAATCGCAATGACCATCAAGCGTATAAAATTCACGTCAGAAACTCCTTTCCAGTTGTACTATGAATGTAGGGCAAATGATAATGCTTCATGAACCGATGTTACACCAATAACCTGTATACCTTCTGGAAATGACCAGCCTCCGATATTATTTTTAGGTATAATTACTCTCTTAAATCCAAGCTTCGCTGCTTCTTGTACACGTTGTTCTATACGTGAAACTCTTCTAACTTCTCCAGTCAAACCAACTTCTCCTATATAACAGTCTAAACCATCTACAGCTTTATCTTTAAAACTAGATGCTGTCGCAACAATTACACTTAAGTCAACAGCAGGTTCTGTCAATTTAACTCCACCGGCAACTTTAATATAAGCGTCTTGTTGTTGTAATAAGTAGTTTTCCTTTTTTTCAAGTACTGCCATTAATAAGCTAAGCCTATTATGATCTATTCCTGTTGCCATTCTTCTCGGATTATTAAAAGTCGTTGGTGTAACTAAAGCTTGAACTTCAATAAGTAATGGTCTTGTACCTTCCATTGTTGCTACTATTGTAGATCCTGGTACATTAGCTGAACGTTCTTCTAAAAACATCTCAGATGGGTTATTGACACCTTTCAAACCACTTTGTTTCATTTCAAAAATACCCATTTCATTCGTTGAACCAAAACGATTTTTTACTGCTCGTAGAATTCTATACGCATGATGTTCATCACCTTCAAAATATAAAACAGTATCAACCATATGTTCTAATAAACGCGGACCAGCAATTTGTCCTTCTTTCGTAACATGACCAACAATGAATGTTGCAATATTCATTTGTTTTGCAATATTCATTAAACTTTGTGTACTCTCTCTCACTTGTGAAACTGAACCAGGCGCTGATGATATTTCCGGATGATAAATAGTTTGAATAGAGTCTACAACTAATAAATCTGGTTGTTCTTCTTTCACTGTTTGATAAATAACTTCTAAGTCTGTTTCAGCTAAAACTTGCAATTCACTTGAATCTTCATCTAAACGATCAGCCCGTAATTTAGTTTGATTTAATGATTCTTCACCTGTTATATATAACACTTTTTTCTTTTGTGATAATGATGCACAAATTTGAAGTAATAGGGTTGATTTCCCAATACCAGGATCTCCTCCGATTAAAACTAGAGAACCATTAACAATTCCTCCACCTAGCACGCGATTGAATTCTGCTGATTCAGTTAATATTCTAGGTGTTGATTCATGATGAATGCTATTTAACTTTTGTACTTTACTTGCAACTTCTTTTGTTTTCACACCGTGTTTTGGACTAGATGCTTTTTCAACAATTTCTTCCATTTGATTCCAACCACCACAGTTTGGACATTTACCCATCCATTTTGGTGATTGGTATCCGCAAGCCATACATTCGAAAATCACTTTTTTCTTGGCCAATATTGCACCTCCACTTTCTTTTGAACACATCTATTTTATACGTACAATGTCATTCTGACAAATCTAATATCTTTATTCTTGATTAAAAATTTTTAAAACGATATCGCTCAATTGTAATATTAATAGTTAGTTCACTTATTAATTATCTTTATATTTTTGATAATCACAACCATATAATAAAAATGCAACTTTATCTGATTAAATGTTTGTGTTGTTTATCAATGAATACAAAAAGCCCCTACATTTTGTTGTATTCATCAATCATTCATTTTTACTAATAGTTACTTATGTTATTACAATTCTCCTTTTTTAATTATTAGTAAAAATTCGTAAAAAAACACCTTTCCTCCGTGGAAAGGTGTCAACATTATTTATATTGAGCATGTGTGTATTAATTTATGCCTTATTTCTATTCTGTTACTTCTTCTTTCATTGATGGTTCTTGAATATCATATTTGAATTCTTTACCATCATGATCAACAGTAACTTCTTTACCTTCTATTTTATTACCATCTAATATTAATTCACTTAGATTATCTTCAATTGTTTTTTGAATTGCTCTAATTAATGGTCTTGCACCATATTCTGGATCGTATCCTTCTTCAGCAATTTTATCTTTCGCTTTATCTGTTACTTTAATATTAATATTTTGTTCAGATAATCTATCAGTTAATTTTTTAACCATCATTGTAACTATTTCTTTTAATTCATCTTTAGAAAGTTTATGGAAGACAATAATATCATCTACACGGTTCAAGAATTCTGGACGGAATGCATTTTTCAATTCTTTCATCATTGTTTTACGGATTGTTTCATAATCTTGACCTTCACTTGCACCACCAAATCCTGCAAAACGTTGATCTTGTAATTCTTGAGCACCGACATTTGAAGTCATAATAATGATTGTATTTCTGAAATCTACTGTACGCCCTTTTGTATCAGTTAAATGTCCATCATCTAATACTTGTAAAAGAATATTAAAGACATCAGGATGCGCTTTTTCAATTTCATCAAATAGAATCACTGAATATGGTTTACGTCTTACTTTTTCAGTAAGTTGACCACCATCGTCATGACCAACATATCCTGGAGGTGCTCCAACTAATCTACTCACTGCATGTTTCTCCATAAATTCACTCATATCAACACGAATCATTGCATCATCATCGCCAAACATTGATTCCGCTAATGCACGTGCTAATTCAGTTTTACCTACCCCTGTTGGTCCTAAGAAAATAAAGCTACCAATTGGACGTTTAGGATCTTTTAATCCGGCACGGGCACGTCTTACTGCTTTACTGATTGAATTAACGGCATCTTTTTGGCCAATAACTCTTTCGTGTAACGTATCTTCTAATCCTAGTAATTTTTCGGATTCTGTTTCATTAATTTTAGTTAATGGAATACCTGTCCATCCAGCAATAACTTCAGCTATATCTTCTTCTGATAATGAAGTACTCATACCATTCTGAGTATTTTTCCATTCATTTTTTGCTTCTTCATATTGCTTTTCAAGTTTAGTTTGTTTATCACGTAAGTTTGCAGCATTTTCAAATTCTTGTGCATGTACTGCTGCATCTTTTTCGTTTTTAACTTTTTCAATTTCTTGTTCTATTTCTTTTAAATTAGTTGGTGTAGTATGACTTTTCAATCTTACTTTTGAAGATGCTTCATCGATTAAATCAATTGCTTTGTCTGGTAAAAATCTGTCTGAAACATATCGATTACTTAATCTTACTGCCGCTTCTAATGCTTCATCAGAAATATTAATACGATGATGCGCTTCGTATCTATCACGTAATCCTTTAAGTATTTCTACTGTATCTTCAACTGTTGGTTCATCAACTTGAACTGGTTGGAAACGTCTTTCTAGTGCAGCATCTTTTTCAATATTTTTACGATATTCATCTAATGTTGTTGCACCTATACATTGTAGCTCTCCACGAGCCAATGCTGGTTTTAAGATGTTAGATGCATCTATTGCACCTTCTGCACCACCTGCACCAACAAGTGTGTGTAATTCATCGATGAATAAAATGACATTACCTGCTTGTTGAATTTCTTCCATAACCTTTTTCAAACGTTCTTCAAATTCACCACGATATTTAGTACCTGCAACTACAGTTCCCATATCTAGTGACATGACACGTTTATCTTTTAAAGTTTCTGGAACTTCATTTTTGACTATTGCCTGAGCAAGACCTTCTGCTATTGCAGTTTTACCTACTCCCGGTTCACCAATTAATACTGGGTTGTTTTTAGTACGACGACTTAATACTTCAATTACTCTAGTAATTTCTTTATCTCTTCCAATAACAGGATCCAGTGTTCCATCTTTTGCAATAACTGTTAAGTCTCGTGCTAAACTATCTAATGTCGGCGTATTATTAGCTTTGCTAGTTTGGGCATTTTTGTTATTCATTTCTGGATTACCTAGTGCTTTAACTACTTGTGCACGTGCTTTGGTAATATTTAAATCAAGATTAGCAAATACTCTTGCTGCAACACCTTCATTTTCACGAATTAAACCAAGCAAGATATGCTCTGTTCCTACAAAATTGTGATGTAATTTTCTTGCTTCATCCATTGATAATTCAATCACTTTTTTAGCTCTAGGTGTATAATGTAATGTACCCACATGATCTTGACCATGACCAATTAATTTTTCAACTTCTTCGATTACTTTATCTTCTGTAATATCAAAACTTTCTAATACTTTAGCAGCTATACCTTCTGGTTCTTTCATTAAACCTAACAATAAATGTTCTGTTCCTATATTAGAATGATTCAAGCGGATTGCTTCTTCTTGTGCGTGTGCTAATACACGCTGTGCACGCTCTGTTAATCTACCAAATAGCATATATAAAAACCTCCTATTTTATATGTTTTCTCAATAATTCTGCTCTTTTAACTTTTATATCTATTTCTTCTTCTTCATCTAATAAAAATGGAGATTGAATGCCAACCATTAATTCATTAAATTTGAAATTTTGTAATTTGATATAACTTAAATCTATACCTAATTTAACTTCACTTAATCTATATGAAGCTTCTTCCATCGATATCATTCTACAATTTTGTAAAATTCCTAAAGAACGATGTACTCTATCTTCTGTTTCTAGTTTATTATATATATCTAATCTTTGACGAATTTGCTTTTCTTCTTGAATAATTTGATTAACAATTTCAGTAAGTGTTTCAATAATTTCAGTTTCAGATTTACCAAGTGTAAGTTGATTTGAAACTTGATACATATGGCCATATACTTGAGACCCTTCACCATATATACCTCTAATTGTATAACCAAAACGGTTAATGGTTTGTGCTATTCTAGACATTCTTTTCATTATTGATAATCCAGGTAAGTGTAGCATCACACTAGCTCTCATACCTGTACCAATATTTGTAGGACATGTCGTTAAGTAGCCTAATTGTTCATCAAAACTTATGTCAAGTTGTTTATCTAATTCATCATCTATCTCTGATGCTTTTTTATAAAGCTCTTGTAACGCAATATCTGTTCCCATTGATTGAATACGAATATGGTCTTCTTCATTTAACATGACACTTAAAGATTCATCGTTGTTCACTAATACTGCAGCAGCTGGCTGTTTAATCAATTCAGGACTAACAAGATGTTTAGCTACCATTTTCATTTTACTTTGTTGATCAAGTTGATCTAAACGTAGTAAATCAAATTTTGGCAAAGCATCTTGAACTTCGTTTATTACTCTAAAGCCATCCTGTTCATTTTTATACATTAGTGGATGTACATGATTATCTAAATTTCGTGCTAGTCGTATTCTTGATGACATAATGATGGGATTTTCTTGGTTACTTTTCATCCATTCACTAATATTTTCATGAATATCATTAGCCATCTAGTTAAACCTCACTCTCATCTTTAAGGGCTTTAATTTCATCTCTTACAATCGCTGCTTCCTCAAAGTTTTGTTCTTCAATCAATGTTGATAAATATTGATTTTTTTCTTCTATTTTTCTTTTCAATGCTAATTTTTTATATGATGATTGTGGTGTTTTTCCAACGTGCTCAAATTGACCACCTTGAACTCTACGTACAATATCATAAATATCATCTTTAAAAGTTGTAAAGCACTCTGAACAACCAAATTTACCTACATGTGCAATATCTTTCAATGTCATTTGGCAACTTGGACACCGCTTTTCTTCTCTAAACGCTATTTCTTGAAAATCAATGCCGTGTTTTGTAGCTAAATGTTGCAAAATTTGTTTTACAACAAATGCTTCTTCAATATCATCTTGGTGTTCTTGATCTAATGAATGATCTTGAGATGAATTCCAAGGATGATTACCCTGTGCACATGTTTGACAAACCCATTTTTCTTCGGTGCCGTGTTTACTTGTTACTTTTAATTTAATTTCCGCTTCATTCAGTTGGCAATTTTCACAAAGCACATAAACACCTCATTTATATAAATATTAATAATAATTAATTACTGGCAGTAATCTTTTTAAAATATTTGCTCTAATAATATCTCTTGAAACCATATCCATCGCTAATGTTTCGCGATCAATAACGGCTTGAATCATTTTAGCTTCTCGTTCATTAATTAAAGCTTTATCCAATAAACCATCTATTATATAGTATGATTGTTGCTGTGATATAGAAGGTCCTATTAATTGTAATAAATGATTAATATAACCTGTTGCATCTTTATTTTCAATTTTTGTGATTCGAATATATCCACCGCCACCACGTTTACTTTCTATCTCATAACCATGTTCATTCGTAAATCTCGTTTTAATGACATAGTTTAATTGTGAAGGGACACAATCGAACCGTTGAGCAATATGCGCTCTTTGAATCTCAACGACATCTTCATTTGACTCTTCAAATAAGTGTTTGATGTATTGTTCTATGATGTCCGACATATTGTGCATGTATATCACCCCTTTTTGACCTTCTTTGACTATATTATATGACCTACTTTGACCTTTTTCAACCAATTTGTTTATATATTTTCAAAAATTTATGGTGTTAGCCTTTACAATTTATTGTATGATAGATTGTAGAAAAAATTAAAGGAATGGGGATTATATGCATATTCTAATTGGAATTATAGGGATTATTTTCTTTTTAGCACTTGCGTTTTTATTTAGCTCAGATAAAAAGAATATTCGCTGGCAATATGTTGGTATTTTACTAGTTATACAACTTGTTTTTGCCTTTTTATTATTGAAGACTACTATTGGTATTTCGGTTATTGGTGGTATTTCTAGCGGGTTTAATTACTTGTTATTAAAAGCTGCAGATGGTGTTAATTTTGTTTTTGGTGGATTTAAATTTGTCAAAGCAGATCAACCTCCGTTTTTCTTAAGTGTTCTAATGCCAATTGTATTTATTTCGGCAATTATAGGTATTTTGCAATATACAAGAATTCTACCATTGATAATTAATGTATTAGGATTTTTAATTTCTAAAATAAATGGTATGGGCCGTTTAGAATCATATAATGCTGTAGCCGCAGCTATTTTAGGTCAATCAGAAGTATTTATTTCATTAAAAAAACAATTACCATACATACCTAAGCAACGTTTATACACATTAACTGCTTCTGCTATGTCTACAGTATCTGCTTCAATTATTGGTGCTTATTTCACTTTAATTGAACCCAAATATGTTGTAACTGCAGTCGTACTTAACTTATTTGGTGGTTTTGTCGTCGCTTCAATTATCAATCCATATAGAGTTAATGAAGAAGATGATAAGTTGTTAGTAGATGAAGGAGAAACTAAAAATCAATCCTTCTTCGAAATGTTGGGAGAATATATTTTAGATGGATTTAAAGTTGCAGTGATTGTTGGTGCCATGTTAATTGGTTATATTGCTATTATTGCATTATTAAACGGAATCGTTAGTGGTATATTTAGCCTAGCATCTGGTGGTCAAATTTCTTGGGATTTCCAAACATTAATTGGTTTTGTCTTTGCTCCATTTGCATTTTTAGTTGGTGTTCCATGGAACGAAGCTGTACAAGCAGGATCTGTCATGGCTACTAAATTACTTTCTAATGAATTTGTTGCTATGCAGGCACTTGGCAAATTAGATGGTATTACTGAACATGCTAAAGGTGTTACATCTGTATTTTTAGTATCTTTTGCAAACTTCAGTTCTATCGGTATCATCTCTGGTGCAATTAAATCACTTAATGATAAAAAAGGTGATATGGTAGCCCGTTTTGGTTTAAAATTATTATTTGGCGCTACACTTGTATCATTCATTTCTGCAGCAATTGCTGGTTTCTTCATTTAATCTATAAAAAGGTTCTATAATAAAATTCGGTTGATAAGATAATTTGAACGTTATCTTACCAACCGAATTTTTTGGGTTCACTATTTTTAGGGCTGATAAATAAAAAATGAATAATTTTAAAAC
>NZ_PPQR01000096.1:0-4201 GCF_002902085.1 Staphylococcus simiae | reverse complement strand
ACAGAAAAACTGGTTATCCAGTTTTTTCATGCAATGCAGGTTGGGCATAGCGAGGCTTGAAAATTTAATTATGTATCAGTCCGATTTGTTAGAGAACCATTTTTTGAAAAAAGGGCACAATACCCTATCATTTAAGTCACCACAACTAAAGAAAGAGAGGGATTGTGCCTATGTCTAATTATATTATAAAAACATTAGATTATAAAGGAAAACACATTATGTTTGAAGATGACATTCAACAAGTTTATAAAGAAAAACACCTATATATAATGGTTACAATTTAGTTGAACTATGATTCAACCGTTCAATATCCATTATATTAGGTGTTGTTTTTATTCATCTTTGTACTTCTCTATATTTCTCTATTATTTTTTTACTTAAATAATCTACAAATTACTATTAATAACATTTAATTAATGTGTTTCTTTAATTATTTTATTAATAAAATAATCAGTTACCCTATAATCATCTGTTAGTTCAGGATGAAATGATACACCTAAGTATTGATTTTGTTTAACAGCTACAATTTTATCATTAACTGTAGACAATATTTCTACATTTTCTCCAACATTAGCAATATGTGGCGCTCGAATGAAGACGCCTTCTATATCGTTAGCTATTCCTTTTATCTCTAGTTCAGTTTCAAAGCTGTCTACTTGTCTTCCAAATGAATTACGTTCTACTGTTATGTTCAATTTATTTAAATATCCAGTTTCTCCAACAATATCTTGTGCTAATACAATTAATCCAGCACAAGTACCAAACATTGGTAATGATGATTGTTGTAACGCTTCCTTAAAACCATATAAATTCATTAAACGTCTCAATGTCGTTGATTCTCCACCAGGAAGAATTAAACCCTCAATTTCATTTAATTGCTCAACTCTTTTTACGGCTATACCTTCATGTCCACTTAATTCGATGTGTCGAATATGCTCACGAACGGCACCTTGTAATGCTAATACACCTATTTTCATAACCTTACCAACCACGCTCTTGCATACGTTCTTCTAATGATAATTGATTTATATCTAGACCTTTCATAGCAGTACCTAATTCACTTGCTAATTTACCTATTAACTCATAATCTTGATAATGTGTTGTTGCTTGTACGATAGCTTTTGCAAATTTTTCAGGATCTTCTGATTTGAAAATACCAGACCCAACAAACACACCATCAGCTCCAAGTTCCATCATTAAAGCTGCATCTTGAGGTGTTGCTACTCCACCTGCAGCGAAGTTAACTACTGGTAAACGACCGTTATCTTTAATTTGTTTTAAAATTTCATACGGTACACCGATATCTTTAGCAAATGTCATGATTTCATCTTCATTCATAACAGTTAAACGACTTACTTCAGAATTAACTTGTCTCATATGTCTTACAGCTTCTACTATATTTCCTGTTCCCGGTTCACCTTTAGTACGTAACATTGCCGCACCTTCTCCAATTCTTCTTGCAGCCTCACCTAAATTACGACAGCCACATACAAATGGAACAGTAAACTGGTCTTTTCTTAAATGATATTCTTCATCAGCAGGTGTTAAAACTTCTGATTCATCTATATAGTCTACTCCCATTGATTCTAAAACACGGGCTTCAGTAATATGTCCAATCCGTGCTTTTGCCATTACAGGAATTGACACTGCATTCATTACTTCTTCAACAATTTTAGGATTAGCCATACGTGCAACCCCACCAGCTGCTCTAATATCTGATGGTACCCTTTCTAATGCCATTACAGCTACTGCCCCTGCTTCTTCAGCAATTCTAGCTTGTTCAGCGTTAACTACGTCCATAATAACGCCGCCTTTCTGCATTTCAGCCATACCACGTTTTACTCGTTCAGAACCAATAATTTTACTCATAGATATTTCACTCCTATATCATTTGATTAAATTTATTTTAAAATATAAACTGATATTTAAACAGGTACAAAATGACATAAAATTAAGGGGTCAGTTTAACAATGAAATCTACTTTATATATTGAATTGTACGAAAAACTAAAGAAACAAATAATAGAAGGACAATTTAAAGCTAATGACAAATTTTACTCAAAAAGACAACTTGGAAATCATCTTTCAGTAAGTCAAACAACAATAGAACATGCATATCATCTTTTACAAGATGAAGGATATATATATTCTAAACCTAAATCTGGATTCTTTGTCTCTGATATTGAGTCTTTACCTATTTTTCAGAATTATAATTATGAAATATTATCTATTGATGATACTTTAAATAAAAAAAATTCGTTTACAGAAAATGAATATTCATTTAAACTAGCTCAAATTGATACTAAATATTTTCCTATTGATCTATTCAGAAAATATTCCAAAGATGTATTTGATGCTAATAACTTAACTTTATTGCAACGTGGAGATATTCAAGGAGAAGTGGAGTTGCGTCAGCAAATAACTCAATATTTATTTAATAGTCGTGGAGTAACTTGTCATCCAAATCAAGTAATCATTGGATCATCAACAGAACAATTACTCAATTTATTAGTAACTTTACTCAATGATTCTTCATTTATAATAGAAAAACCTAGTTATCCACCTATAAAATTTGTCTTAGATAAACAACATGTTAGTTATGATCAAATCAAAGTTGAAAAAAACGGGATTAACGTTGATGAAGTCATTAAATCTAATAAAAATATAGTATATATAACACCTTCTCATCAATTTCCAACAGGCTTTATTATGGATTTAAAAAAGAGAACACAACTCATCAACTGGGCACAAGAAAATGAAAATAGATACATAATAGAAGATGACTATGATTCAGAATTTAGATATTATGGTAAACCTATTCCAGCATTACAAAGTTTAGATTCAAAAGAAAAAGTGATATATATAAGTACATTTTCAAAGTCAATTTTTCCAAGTTGTAGAATTGCTTATTTAGTTCTTCCTTCAAAACTACTGCAACGTTTTTACAATCAACAGCATAAAGAAACAAATACTGTTCCGGTTCATATGCAAAAAATAGTTTCTCTTTTCATGGAAAGTGGCAGTTTTAATAGACACTTAAATAGAATGAGAAAAGTCTATAGAAATAAATTATCTTTTATACTTAAGGAATTAAAACCATATGAAGATCAATTAACTATAGAAGGTGCAGAAACAGGTATGCATTTTAATATAACTGTTACGAATGGGTTAACCTTGAAAGAATGTCTAGATAGAGCTATGACAGAAAAATTAGAATTACAAGTTTATAATTATGAAGAAAGTGATAATTATAATAAATTACCTAAATTTATTCTTGGGTTTGGAGGAATAAATGAAGACAAATTAAAAGCACATACTGATGCATTAATTAGAGCTTTAATTATATAGTAACACTTCTTTGAAAAAAGTTAGTGTTACTTATACAATAGCTTGTCTATTGTACAATAATTAAGTTGCTTTAAAAATGATTTTCTGTCAAATTGGACTGATATATAATTACTTTATAAAATCTCCCATCCCAATTTGCACGTTATAATAAAAATTCTAATTATTGATTTTTTGTGTTAGGTTACTAATGACCAATCTGCAGTGCATGAAAAACGGATAACCAATTTTTTATGTTAAGTACATACTTCAGGAATTTCAACTTCAAAACAATTCCTATTTTAGATAATTTTAAAGATCGTACATACTTAAATAGTCAATAGTGTACATTATTAAATTATCATTTCCACATAGGCGCATTATCTCCTTAGATTATTTGTTTAGTCACTTTTAATTATAGAGATAATTGCGCTTTTTCATATTCAAAATACAAAAATCGGACTAATAGAAAATAACTTAAAATTTTCTATCAGTCCGATTTATTATAGAACCAAAAAATAGAGACCTTGCGGTCTCAATGCGGCTCATCGCATCCATTTTTATTGCCTGGCAACGTCCTACTCTAGCGGAACGTAGTCTGCTACCATCGGCGCTAAGGCGCTTTCTTGACTTGAGACAACCGCTCGCATCTTTCCTCATTGACGTCTCTCTCTGACTCCTTTAGCTCGTCTAAAGTCGTGGCGTTCGTTCCTTATTTCGTCAGCTTCAAACGCTTGCTCTGCATCAAGTCCTTCTATACCTTCATGTCTTTTAGACAATAAAAAAAGAGACCTTACGGTCTCAATGCGGCTCATCGCATCCATTTTTATTGCCTGGCAACGTCCTACTCTAGCGGAACGTAAGTCCGACTACCATCG
>NZ_PPQR01000095.1 GCF_002902085.1 Staphylococcus simiae | reverse complement strand
ACTTAACCTTTCTCATTTCACTTTCCTATACACGGTTTCAAGAACCCAACATACTACAAACGAATTTTAAAAGGCGAGAGTAAAGCTGACTAGTTTTTTATACGGGTTTAAAACCCAAGAGCCTGCACAGTCTACTTCTCTCTCTACAACTATAAAAAATAGCTGTGAAAAAATCTATCGTCATAGATTTCTTCACAGCTAATCTTAGTATGTTTTTTAGTTATGACTTTTAATTTTTTAGTTATGACTTTTAATTTTTTAGTTATGACTTTTAATTTTTTAGTTATGAGGGTTATTTATAAATTTAATGCTCAAATTTGCCAACAAATAAACTTATATTTGAAATAAACGCAAAAACGGTAGCTAAAAGATTTGTTTAAATCAGTTAGCTACCAGTTTAATATGATTAATTACTTTCTTACTCGACCTAGTCCCATTGCTTTTTCCATTTTTTTCAATGTTTTAAATGAAGCTTTTTGAGCTTTGTCGCGTCCTTGATCTAATATCGTATCAAGTTCATCAGATTCGTAAAATTCATTATATTTAGTTTGGAAATCAACTAAAAATGCTTTGACAATGTCTGCTAAATCACCTTTAAATTTACCATAACCTTCGTTAGTATATTTTGACTCAATGTCTTGAATTGTTTCATTAGTTAATCCAGCATAAATAGAAATTAAATTACTAATACCAGGTTTATTATCACGATCAAATTTAATTATGCCATCTGAATCAGTAACAGCACTTTTAATTTTTTTAGCTGCAACATTTGGTTCATCGAGTAATGAGATAAAGTTTTTCGTATTATCATCACTTTTACTCATTTTACGAGTAGGGTCTTGTAAACTCATTACACGTCCACCAATTTTAGGCATACGTCCTTCTGGTTTAACTAAAACATCATTATAACGACTATTAAAACGATCAACCAAATTTCTCGTCAATTCAATATGTTGTTTTTGATCTTCACCAACTGGAACAATATTGGTATTATAAAGTACAATATCTGCAGCCATTAATGGAGGATAAGTTAACAAACCAGCTGGAATGCCTTCCATAGCTTTTTGGGCTTTATCTTTGTATTGTGTCATTCGTTCTAACTCACCAACTGAAGATATTGTTGTTAACATCCAACCAGCTTGTGCATGTGCTGGTACTTCAGATTGGATAAATAAAGTTGCTTTTTCTGGATCAATACCAGAAGCTAAATAAATAGCAGCTAATTGTCTAATTTGCTTACGTAATTTTAGGCGATCTTGAGGCATCGTTATCGCATGTTGGTCTACAATACAAAAATAACAATCATAGTCATTTTGAACATCGACAAATTGTTTTAAAGCTCCGATGTAGTTCCCAATGGTAGGGATGCCACTTGGTTGAATGCCTGAAAATAATGTCTCCATGTAAATTCCTACCTTCTAAATAAATAATTTAATAATTATCATTATAACAGTATTTCTTAAAAATGTAAGATATGTTAAAATGTATCTATACCATGTAACTAATTAATAGTTTTATGAGAGCAAATAATTTTTATTATTTATCTGAAAAATTAGGATTTTCTCATTTAATTTTAATGTTAGACGGTTATAATAAATAGTAACGATTAAGAATTTTAGAAAAAAGTGTTTTTTCTTGATCTATAACTAAATTTTAATCAATGAATTTTATTCATTCAATAGGAGAGTGAGATGTATGGTAACATTATTTACTTCACCAAGTTGCACATCTTGCCGTAAAGCGAAAGCATGGTTACAAGAACATGACATTCCGTATACGGAGCGTAATATTTTTTCTGAACATTTAACAATTGACGAAATTAAACAAATATTAAAAATGACTGAAGATGGTACTGATGAAATTATTTCTACACGTTCTAAAACGTATCAAAAATTAAATGTAGATATTGATTCATTACCGTTACAAGATTTGTATTCAATCATTCAAGATAATCCTGGATTGTTACGTCGTCCAATTATTTTAGACGATAAACGTTTACAAGTTGGATATAATGAGGACGAAATTAGACGTTTCTTACCAAGAAAAGTTCGTACGTTCCAATTACAAGAAGCACAACGTATGGTTGACTAATAACCATATAACTATGTGTATTACTTTACTAAAAGATATGTTAAGCAACGCTATATACTACTATAGTGTTGCTTTTTTACAGTTTTTAAATAAAGTAACACTAGTAAGTAATCATTAAAATAGTTTAAGGTCCTGTTATGTGTTATGATGATTATCAAATATTTTAGTTAAATTTAATCAAACAAAAAAATTGTATTTTGCTGATGAGTTTAATACAATATGGTTACTATTCATCGACTGTAAGGAGTGAGATGATATGAGAATAGAACGTGTTGATGACACAACTGTAAAATTATTTATAACATATAGTGATATCGAAGCACGCGGATATAGTCGAGAAGATTTATGGACTAATCGTCAGCGTGGTGAAGAATTCTTTTGGTCAGTGATGGATGAAGTTAACGAAGAAGAAGATTTTGTTGTTGAAGGTCCATTATGGATACAAGTACATGCCTTTGAAAAAGGTGTCGAAGTTGTAATTTCTAAATCTAAAAATGATGATGTGATGAGTATGACTGATGAAGGAAATGACCAATTCGATAACCAAGTTCAAGAGTTATTAGCCAAATCATTAGAAGATGACGATCAAATAGAAGACTTATTTGAACAACGTCATAAAGATAAAAAAGAGCAAGCTTCTCAGCGTCAAAAAGCGCGTAGACAAGCTAATGCTCGAACAGTGATTGTTAAATTTAATGACTTAGAAGACGTCATTGATTTTGCATACCATAGTAATCCAGTTACAGATGATTTCGAAGATTTACTATACATGATTGATTCAACTTATTATTACGCAGTACATTTTGATGATAGTGTAAATCAATTTGTTATTAATGATAGTTATAGTCAGTTATTAGAATATGCATTCCCAACTGATAAAACTGAAGTTTACTTGAATGACTATGCAAAAATTATTATGAGTCATAATGTTGCATCACAAATTAGACGTTATTTCCCTGATACCACAGAATAAAGATATCAAGTTAATTATAAAATATAGACAAGGCATACTTTAATTAAGTGTGTCTTGTTTTTGTATTGTCTAAGTTTAGTTAAAGTGTCTTAGTTAATATCATATTCAATGTTATCAAATCAACGTCTTATTTTATAAATATAAAGTAAAACGATGTCATACTTCGTGAAATAAAGTAGAGGTGACGCTATGATAATTGCATTGAATAAAGATAGACGACGTACACTTGCTATGCATGCTTCTAAACAAGAAAGATATGTTTGTCCTGTTTGTCTTAAACCAGTTATTTTAAAAAGGGTTTAAAGTATAGTGCGCATTTCGCACATCAAAGTAATCAATCTAATCATTGTTATGCTAATGAATCAGTTAATCATTATTATGCGAAACTATTACTCGCACAATATTTTAATCGCTTAGGATATCATGTAGAAATTGAGCCACATTTAAAGACGATTAGACAAGTACCTGATTTAATTATTAACCAAACAAATGTGATTGAATTGCAATTATCGACGATACCATTTATTGATATCATAACTAGAACTAGAGGTCTAGAACAATTAGGTTATAAAGTAACATGGATAGTAAAAGATTCGGATGTCATTAAAGACAAGGTTAAATTAAGTCGATTTTTAGCGTCATTTATTCACCCATATACAAGAGCGATGTTCACTTATAATAGTAATAAGAGAACATTTTATTTATTATCGAATTTGCAGCATATAGGCGGACAAATTTTTTATTGTCAAAAGCAACGTATACTACCACATACGATTCTACAAAATATGACAACTTCATCAACAGTTTGTTATAAATTATCATCAAAATACATGCACAATTATCTTCGTCGCTGTCGACATCAAAATTCAGTATTGCAGCCAACATTGAGTGCTATGTATCAACTAAGATTAACTGACTATGATGTTATTGAACACTTTGGCTATATTTTCCCTCAGCAACTTTATATTGAAACTCATCCTATAGAATGGCAATTAAATTGGCATTTACTAGCTAATAAGCAGCTATTAACTAATAAAGATATATTACCGATATTTAAATTTAGAGAATTTATTTATCATAATTATTGTCAAAATGACATTATAGAACAATGTAGGCAAAGTTACTTAGATATCATTAATCAAAGGTGTAAAAACGTGCAAATTCTGCATTAACATGAGAAAATTGAAGCAATTAGATTATTAGTAGGAGGTTTACATTAAATGAGTCAACAATTAACTAGAGAGGAACAGGAACGTAAATACCCTGAATATACATGGGACTTATCAACAATATTTGAAGATGATCAAGCGTATGAACAAGCGTTCAAGGAAGTTGAAAATGAATTAGGTAAAGAACAACAATTTAAAGGTCACTTGGGCGATGATGCTGAGACATTATATCAAGCATTAAAATTAGAAGATGAAATAGGTACTAAACTAGAGAAAGTTTATGTCTACGCACATCTCAAACAAGATCAAGACACTACCAATGATAAATATATTGGCATGGAGTCAAATGCACATCAACTCATTATTAAATTTAGTTCAGCATGGAGCTTCTTAGTACCTGAAATATTACAAATAGATGAAGCTAAAATTCAAGAATTTATACAATCAAATGAGCAATTACAACAATATGCTTTTGATTTGAAATTGATTAATGAAAAAAGACCGCATATTTTAGACGCTAATACTGAAAAGCTATTAACAGAGGCTCAAGATGCATTGTCTACACCTTCAAATGTATATGGCATGTTTAGTAATGCTGATTTAGAATTTGAAGATGCGATTGACAAAGATGGTCATTCACATCCATTAACACAAGGAACATTTATTAAATATTTAGAATCAGATGATAGAGTATTGAGAGAAAGTGCGTATAGAAATGTATATAAAGCATACGGTGCACATAATAATACGTTAGGTGCTACTTTAGCAGGTGAGGTTAAGAAAAATGTTTTTAATGCACGTACACATAACTATAAAAGTGCTAGACAACGTGCTTTAAGTAATAATCATATTCCAGAAGAAGTTTACGATAATTTAGTGAAAACTGTTCACAAATATTTACCATTACTACATCGTTACACTGAATTACGTAAAGAACTTTTAGGTATTGATGATTTGAAAATGTATGATCTCTATACACCATTAGTAAAAGACATTCAATTTGATATGCCATATGAGGAAGCAAAAGAATGGATGTTAAAAGCTTTAGAACCAATGGGAGAAGAATATTTAGAAGTCGTCAAAGAAGGCTTGGATAATCGTTGGGTCGACGTTTATGAAAATAAAGGTAAACGTTCAGGTGGCTATTCTTCAGGTGCTCATTTAACTAATCCATTCATTCTGCTAAATTGGTCTAATACAATTTCAGATTTATATACACTAGTTCATGAATTTGGACATTCAGCACATAGTTACTTCAGCAGAAAGTTCCAACCATCAAATTTAAGTGACTATACAATATTTGTTGCAGAAGTAGCTTCAACATGTAACGAAGCGTTGTTAAGTGATTATATGGATAAACATCTAGATGATGATAAACGATTATTATTATTAAATCAGGAATTAGAACGCTTTAGAGCTACATTATTCCGTCAAACGATGTTTGCAGAATTTGAACATAAAATCCATCAAATTGAAGAAAGTGGCGAACCGTTAACACCAACTCGTATGAATGATGAATATGCAAAATTAAATAAACTATATTTTGGTGATGCAGTTGATACTGACAAGGATATCAGCAAAGAATGGTCACGTATTCCACATTTTTATATGAATTATTATGTATATCAATACGCTACTGGATATAGCGCTGCACAAAGCTTAAGTCATCAAATTTTGACAGAAGGTAAGCCAGCAGTTGAAAGATATATTAACGAATTCTTGAAAAAAGGTAGTTCAAATTATCCTATTGAGATACTGAAAAATGCTGGCGTAGATATGACAACACCTGAACCAATTGAACAAGCATGTGAAGTATTTAAACAGAAATTAGATGCTTTTGAAAAATTAATGAAAGCTTAACATAATTGAATTCGCTTACAATTTGAACAGTTTGTGACAATTTGTAATTATTATATTTAAAAGGTTGAAAAGGGGCTAATAGCGTGTTATATTATGAACATGAAATTAATCACATAACAAACATACCCCTTTGTTTGAAGTGAGAAAATTTCTCCCATCCCCTTTGTTTAGCGTCGTGTAATCAGACACGGCGTTTTTTTATACCTATTATAATAAATACCTAGATTATACATTTTATTATTCAAAAATAATTGTGCTCCATTAATATAAAATGAACCACAAAAAAGATTTATGAGCGCTGACTGATTTCTTTACAAAACAATCAAATCAAATAATAAGAAGCCCGCGATACAACTAAGTACCGTGGGCTTTATTCAATATTTAAAAACATTTTGTATTAATTTTAGGCATTTTTGATTTCCAAAAATCTCCATCTGGATATTTTAATTTCTCAATTTTTTGTTGCAATACTAATTTTTTAAGTTCTTTATTTAGTAATTTTTCAGGCCACTCATAAATAGTCAATAATTCTTCCATAGTAACTAATTGTTGTTGTTGAATATATGTTTCTAATTTTGGTGGTAATTTCTTTTCGATAGGAGATCCCATTAATTCGTTAATAATATAGGTATATATATGATAGGGATACAACCCTTCAACTTTTAATCCTTCTTCATGAACATCTTCACTAAAAAATACTAAAGAAGGTGCTTGTTCAATTTCCATTTCACGTGCAATATGCAAATCTATTTTAAGACTCTCGGTTAATTTACTCTTTTGTAAATCTTCATTAAAAACGTCTAAGTCAATACCAGCATTTTTAATACAGTCACATATCATATTTTCAGTTATAATATCTCGTTTAGGAATAATTTCATTTTGCATTAAATGAATGAAACGTTCAGCTTTTAAGCGTCCTTGAAGTTCAGCTGCTTTATAAGCTAGTGCAATATTATCAAAATCTGACGTGCTTTGTGCTTGGCATTTTGTTAATACCTTTATTGAAGGATTCAATATATGTCTAATACGAATATATTGATTATATTCGATTCTTAACTTTGATAAGATTGCAGATAATTTAAAACAGTCTGGACTAAATGGATCAAAAAATGAATAAATTTCAATTTTACTTACAGGTGATAGATTAACATCCTCACGACTCTTATTTTCCATTATTCTTAATTCTTCAGTCATGCCTTTTCACCTACAATTAATTTTAGGAATTTACCATATGATTTGCTGTTAATCTTAATCTTTCGAATAGATAATCTCCCACGCCTAAAGGGAAATTAGCTTCAGTTATTGCTTGATGCATATTTTCTAACCATGCATCACGTTCATATTCGGTAATTATAAATTCCATGTGTCTTTTTTTGAGCATCGGATGGCCGTGCTCAGCTGTATACAATTTTGGTCCACCTAAAAATTGTGTCAAAAATTGTTTTTGCTTGCGACTTGTTTCCGCAAAATCGCCTGGGAATAAATGATTTATTCTATCATCTTGTTCAACCAGTCTATAAAAATGGTCAATCATGTTATATAATGCATCTTTACCAACAATGTCATATGGTGTTTCTGCCATAAACTCACCTAATTTATCATTAATTCTTGTTAACGGAGATTAATCAATCCTCCGTTCATAGACTTGCTTTAAAGTCATTAAATATATATCTAATATAACATGATTTTATACTTTTGAAAGAAATATGCATATTTGTCTATTTACAATATATTGTTTGAAAGTTTTTCTTTTTGCATAAAAAATCGTTGTACTTTATTTAATGGTTGTTGATGTTCAAGATTAAATTGACGCAATAATTTTTGAAATTTAACTAGCCCAGTATTATAGTCAGTCACTTCAAATTCTAGCTCATAGTCAGTCGTTCCTAAATATTCACTTTTATCTAAGACAAGTAAGTCCCCATCATAATCTACTTCCATACGATAAGTTGTTAATGCGCCTAATATCAACAGTGAATCATTATTAATACCAAATGTTTCAGTGACCATGCGATAAATATCTGTTGGTAAGTCATCCACCTTAATTTCTTTATCAAGCTTTGGTTCGATGGTTACTTCATGATTGTATTCAGTTAAACCAATTGATGCTGGTACTTTTAAGGTCATTTCATAACATTGATCTTTTAACCTTATACGCAATGCTGAACGATGTGACTTCAGTTTAAAGTCAGGAGTATCAATATAATAGTTAACTTGTTTGAATAAGTGAGCATTACTAAAAAGTTGTTGTTTTATTTGTGAATAAAGTTGCTGAGTCAAAATTTGTTTAAATTCAATTTCGTGATTGATTGCCATAGCCTACATACACCTCAAATATTAAATGAATAATTAACCATATTATGAATGACATCTACAAAATTTAAAAGTAATAATAGTTATAGCAAATACCTACTTTTTCGATAATGAAAATAGGGTCTCAAAGTGTTTTGTAGAATTGAATTATGTTAAAATATTATGGGATAAGGAGGAACAAGCATGCGTATTTATATCAATGAAATTAAAGTAAAAGAAGATGGACTTTATTGTTATTCAGAAGACTCAATTACAGGTCTGAAAGAAGTAGGGCAAATGCTTGTTGATAGTGATAATTATGCTTTTGCATATACATTAGATGACGGCAAAGCATATTCATACCTAATTTTTGTTCAAGAAACCTGGACGATGCTTCATGAAAATATGACGAAAAAAATCATCATTAATGATGAATTGGAATTAACAGAATTTCATCAGGAACTAAATTATATTTTAGATAATATTAAAGGTAACAATAATTACGGTAAAGAATTTGTTGCTACTGTTGAAGATGTCTTCAACATTGAATGAATTGGGGTGAATCACTATGAATCAATGGGATCAATTCCTAACACCGTATAAACAAGCGGTCAATGAATTGAAAATTAAGCTTAAAGGTTTACGTAAACAATATGAAATAGGCGAATATGCATCTCCAATTGAGTTTGTCACAGGTCGTGTTAAACCTATTTCAAGTATTATCGATAAGGCGAATAAACGACAAATACCTTTTGATCGTTTACGTGAAGAAATGTATGACATTGCGGGTTTAAGAATTATGTGTCAATTTGTAGAAGATATTGATGTAGTTGTTAATATTTTGAAACAACGTAAAGATTTCAAAGTAGTAGAAGAACGGGACTATATTAGAAATACGAAACAAAGTGGTTATCGTTCATATCATGTTATTATTGAATATCCGATTGAAACTTTAAATGGTCAAAAAGTAATATTAGCAGAAATTCAAATTCGTACCTTGGCGATGAATTTTTGGGCTACAATTGAACATACATTACGTTATAAATATGATGGTGATTATCCTGATGAAATTCAGCATCGTTTGGAACGTGCAGCCGAAGCGGCATACTTATTAGATGAAGAAATGTCAGAAATCAAAGATGAAATTCAAGAAGCACAAAAATATTACAGTCAAAAACGTGCTAAAAAACACGAAAATGATTAATGAGGTGTAAAAATCATGCGCTATACAATTTTAACTAAAGGTGATTCTAAATCTAATGCCTTAAAGCATAAAATGATTAATTATATGAAAGACTTCCGCATGATTGAAGACAGTGAAAATCCAGAAATTGTCATTTCGGTTGGTGGCGATGGTACATTACTTCAAGCCTTTCATCAATATAGTCATATGTTATCCAGTGTAGCTTTTGTAGGTGTACATACTGGTCATCTAGGATTTTATGCTGATTGGCTGCCTCATGAAGTTGAGAAACTAATTATTGAAATTAATAATTCGGAATTTCAAGTCATTGAATACCCATTATTAGAAATAATCGTACGCTATAATGATAATGGCTATGAAACGAGATACTTGGCTCTTAATGAAGCTACAATGAAAACTGAAAATGGCTCTACATTAGTAGTTGATGTTAATTTGAGGGGTAAACATTTTGAACGCTTTAGAGGAGATGGTCTATGTATTTCTACTCCATCAGGTTCAACCGCCTATAATAAAGCTTTGGGGGGCGCATTAATTCATCCTTCATTAGAAGCAATGCAAATTACTGAAATTGCTTCTATCAATAACCGTGTCTTTAGAACAGTTGGTTCTCCTCTAGTTTTACCTAAACATCATACATGTTTAATATCACCAGTCAATCACGATACTATTAGAATGACGATTGATCATGTAAGTATCAAACATAAAAATGTTAACTCAATACAATATCGTGTAGCTAATGAAAAAGTTAGATTTGCACGTTTTAGACCATTCCCATTCTGGAAAAGAGTACATGATTCATTCATTTCAAGTGATGATGATAGATGATTTTCACATATAAAATAACACACCCAGAACTGTTAAAAGAGTGGTTAAAAAGACATCAATTTTCTAAAAAGACTGTGAGCGCCATCAAACAATATGGCGCTTTACTTATTAATGGACAACCAGTTACTGTTAGAAAAATGCTAGTTCCTCAAGATATTTTGCAAATTCATTTGCCTAAAGAACAACCAAGTAGCAACCTACAACCCTATGACAAGCCATTAGATATATGTTATGAAGATCCATACATATTAGTTGTTAGAAAATATCAACAACAAAACTGTACACCGTCAAGAGAACATCCACATTATAGTTTAATTGAACAAGTACTGAGTTATTGTCGCAACAAAGGTGAAGATATTAATCCACATATTGTTACACGTTTAGATAGAGATACTGAAGGTTTAGTCATATTTGCTAAATATGGCCATATTCATCATTTATTTTCTACAGTAAAATTACAAAAAACTTATATTGCATTAGTTAACGGTCAGATCAATAGTAGTGGCATAATAGAAGCAAATATCAAACGCTCTCTAAACAGTATTATTACGAGAGAAGTAGCCAAAGATGGTAAATACGCTAAGACATCTTATAAAACATTAGTACAGAATCATCGTTACAGTATTTGTCAAATACAACTACATACTGGACGAACACATCAAATTAGAGTGCACTTTAAACATATAGGTCATCCAATTGTTGGAGATGATTTATATGGAGGTACGCACCCAACCATACAAGGACAGACGTTACAATGTTCTGAAATTTTATTTGATCATCCTATTGAAAAAAAACAAATTTCGATTACTATTGACTATAAGCGAATTTTAAAACTATTTAGAAACATATAATAATTATGGAGGTGTAAGCATGCCGATTGACACAGAAAATAGAGAAAGTGCTCAAGAGGAACTATATAACAAAACGTTATTAGACCAAGAGTTAGACAATAATAATATTGATGAATTTCGTGAAGAATTTTTATCTATGCATACTTATGAACAAAGTGAGTATTTTGAGGATACCACTGAGGAAAATAGACAAAAAATATTTCACTTCTTATCACCAGAAGAAGTAGCAAACTTTTTTGATCAATTAGATATTGATGATGAAGAATATGAGCAGTTATTCGATAAAATGAATGCAACCTATGCTAGTCATATTTTAGAAGCAATGTCATACGATAATGCCGTAGATATTTTAAATGAGTTATCTAAATCTAAAGTAGCTAGTTTATTGACATTGATGAATAAAGATGACGCTAATGAAATTAAAGCATTATTACATTATGATGAAGATACTGCCGGCGGTATTATGACTACCGAATATTTATCTTTAAAAGCACATACACCTGTCAAAGAAGCTTTGATACACGTCAAAGAACAGGCGCCTGATGCTGAAACGATTTATGTTATTTATGTTATTAATGATGAAGATAAATTAGTCGGTGTATTATCATTAAGAGATTTAATTGTTGCTGAAAATGATGCTTATATTGAAGATATCATGAGTGAAAGAGTTATCAGTGTTAATGTCGCTGAAGACCAAGAAAATGTTGCTCAAACAATTAGAGATTATGATTTTATGGCCGTACCAGTTGTTGATTACCAAGATCATTTACTAGGTATTATTACAATCGATGACATTTTAGATGTTATGGATGAAGAGGCTAGTGAAGACTACTCTCGTTTAGCCGGTGTATCAGATATCGACTCTACGAATGATTCAGTAGTTAAAACAGCAGCTAAACGTTTACCTTGGTTAATTATTTTAACGTTCCTAGGTATGATAACTGCTACTATTTTAGGTAGTTTTGAAGCAACGTTAGAAAAAGTAGCATTATTAGCAGCCTTCATACCAATTATCAGTGGTATGTCTGGTAACTCGGGAACACAATCATTAGCGGTATCAGTTCGTAATATTACAACTGGTGAAATTAATGAGCAAAGCAAATTTAAGATTGCCTTACGTGAAGCGGGTAGTGGAATTTTATCAGGACTTGTTTGTGCTATTATTTTATTCACTATTATCGTTGCCATATATCGTCAACCACTATTAGCACTTATTGTTGGTGGTAGTTTAACTTGTGCAATGACAGTTGGTACATTAGTTGGTTCTATGATTCCATTATTAATGAACAAATTAAAAATTGACCCTGCAGTAGCAAGTGGACCATTTATTACTACTATTAATGATATTATTAGTATGTTGATTTACTTCGGTTTAGCAACTTCATTTATGGCTTATTTAACTTAAGGAGGAATTATGGAGTTTGTATCTTTAGTTATCGTCGTTGTAGCAGCATTCTTAACTCCAATCATTGTTAATCGATTAAATATTAACTTTTTGCCAGTTGTCGTTGCCGAAATATTAATGGGGATTATTATTGGTAATTCGTTTCTCAATTTAGTCGAAAGAGATTCTATTCTAAATATCCTTTCTACATTAGGTTTTATCTTTTTAATGTTTTTAAGTGGTTTGGAAATTGATTTTAAAGCATTTAAAAAAGATAAAAGAGCTAGACAAGGTCAAGATAGTGATGACAAAGAAATGCCAGGTCACTTAACTTTGGCATTGACGGTCTTTTCTCTGATCATGATTGTTTCTATATTCTTAGCGTATGTATTTAAATGGTTAGGTTTAGTAGATGATGTTTTATTAATGGTTATTATTATTTCAACGATTTCATTAGGGGTTGTAGTACCAACTTTAAAAGAAATGAACATCATGCGTACAACGATTGGTCAATTTATTTTACTCGTTGCAGTATTGGCCGATTTAATCACGATGGTCTTATTAACCGTTTATGGAGCAATTAATGGCCAAGGTGGAAGTACGATTTGGTTGATTGGCATCTTAGTTGTTTTTACAGCAATATCCTATATATTAGGTGTTCAATTTAAACAAATGTCATTTTTACAAAAGTTAATGGATGGTACAACTCAAATAGGTATTCGTGCGGTATTTGCATTAATTATCCTCTTAGTTGCTTTAGCTGAAGGTGTCGGCGCAGAAAATATTTTAGGCGCATTTTTAGCAGGTGTTGTTGTGTCATTGTTAAACCCAGATGAAGAGATGGTTGAAAAATTGGATTCATTTGGCTATGGTTTCTTTATACCTATATTCTTTATTATGGTCGGTGTAGATTTGAATATCCCATCATTAATAAAAGAGCCTTCATTATTAATTATCATTCCAATATTAATAATAGCGTTTATTATTTCTAAACTCCTACCAGTATTATTTATAAGACGATGGTTTGATACGAAGACAATCATTGCTTCAGCTTTTCTATTAACATCAACATTGTCTTTAGTTATCGCAGCTGCAAAAATTTCAGAGCGTCTTAATACAATTTCAGCAGAAACTTCAGGAATATTAATTTTGAGTGCAGTGATTACTTGTGTCTTTGTACCCATTATCTTCAAAAAAATGTTCCCGATTCCTGACGAGTTTAATCGTAAAATTGAAGTTAGCTTAATCGGTAAAAATCAGCTAACCATACCAATTGCTCAAAATTTAACATCTCAACTTTATGATATTTCTTTATATTATCGTAAAGATTTAAGCGATAATAGACAGCTATCGAATGATATAACAATGATTGAAATTGCTGATTATGAACACGGTATTTTAGACCGTTTAGGTTTATTCAAACGTGATATCGTTGTTTGTGCTACCAATGACGATGATATTAATCGTAAGGTTGCTAAATTAGCAAAAGAACATCAAGTTGCTCGTGTCATTTGTCGTTTGGAAAGTACAAGTGACGACAGTGAATTGAAACAATTAGGTGTTGAAATATTCAGTAGTTACCAAAGTAATAAAATATTACTAAAAGGTTTAATTGAAACACCAAATATGCTTAATTTATTAAGTAATGTAGAAACTTCACTATATGAAATACAAATGCTTAATTATAAATATGAAAATATGCAATTGCGTAACTTCCCATTTGGTGGAGATATTATATTTGTTCGTATTATACGCAATAATGAATCAATAGTGCCACACGGTGATACACAATTAAGATATAGAGACAGATTAATTGTCACAGGTGCAAAAGAATACGTCGATGAATTAAAACAAGAATTAGAATTCTATTATTAATCATTGATAGTAAAATGAGTTGAAAATAGTTTATAGCAATTAAAGCAACAAAGATTATATATGATCTTAGTTGATTAGTAAAAGTATTTACCACACCTCAAAGGTTAGACCTAAAATCTAACTTTTGGGGTTTACTTTAGAGTCCTAGTTATAGGGCTCTTTTTATAGGTTCACTATTTTTAAGACTGGTAAATAAAAAGGGAATAATTTAAGAAAATATTTATATATCAGTCCAATTTAGGAAAGAACCTTTTTATATCATTTTAAAGTCTAAATGCTTTATGTTAATTGAATGTTATTAGTTTACTATAATATATAGGTAAAATAACTTTATTAAAATCGATTTTTAATGTTAAAATATAATGA
>NZ_PPQR01000094.1 GCF_002902085.1 Staphylococcus simiae | reverse complement strand
GTACCATTTGAAACAAAACGCGAATTCAATCCAAACTTAAACCCTGGTGAAGAACGAGTGAAACAAGAAGGTCGTCCAGGTGAGAAAACGATCACAACGCCAATTACTATAAATCCAATTACAGGAGAAAAAATTGGTGAAGGCCAACCAACAGAAGAAATCACTAAACAACCAGTAGATAAGATTATTGAGTTCGGTGGCGAAAAAGTGCCGCAAGGTCACAAAGATGAGTTCGATCCAAACTTACCAACGGATTCAACAGAAGAACATCCAGGTAA
>NZ_PPQR01000093.1 GCF_002902085.1 Staphylococcus simiae | reverse complement strand
GCTCATATGACCCGAAACGTTCTTGACACTTTTAAACTCATCCATCATTAGATGTTTGGGTAGTGAAGCATACGGTGATTGTTTTAAATAATCTGCTGCTTGATCAATAAAACGTGATACTGTTGCCGTTGAAACTGAACATGAGCGTGCAATAGATACTTCTGATCTCACATCCACAGCTTTTTCAATAACTGCTAGACGTGTATTATTTGAAATATGACAATATGGATTTATTTCTGGTGTTTTCGCCGTGAAATAGCTACGACAAGCTCTACACAAATAGCG
>NZ_PPQR01000092.1 GCF_002902085.1 Staphylococcus simiae | reverse complement strand
ATATTTTATTGAGTGAATAGCATCTGCTTTGAAAACTAATAATAAATTGAATAATATTTCATGTATAATAGTTATAAATGAAGTAAAGGGGAGATATGATGACTAGATCAGAAGAAATTATTGAGTTAACAAATCATTATGGAGCGCACAACTACTTACCATTACCAATTGTCATTTCGGAAGCTGAAGGGGTATGGGTTAAAGATCCTGAAGGCAATAAGTATATGGATATGCTTTCTGCGTATTCAGCAGTTAACCAAGGTCATAGACATCCGAAAATTATTCAAGCTTTAAAAGATCAAGCGGATAAAGTTACATTAGTATCACGTGCATTTCACAGTGATAATTTAGGAGAATGGTACGAAAAAATTTGTCAATTATCTGGTAAAGAAAAAGCATTACCAATGAATACTGGTGCAGAAGCTGTAGAAACAGCATTAAAAGCAGCACGTCGTTGGGCATATGATGTTAAAGGAATTGAACCAAACAAAGCTGAAATCATTGCGTTAAATGGTAACTTCCACGGTCGTACAATGGCACCTGTATCATTATCATCAGAGGCAGAGTATCAACGTGGCTATGGTCCATTATTAGATGGTTTTAGAAAAGTTGATTTTGGTAATATAGATGCATTAAAAGAAGCAATTAATGATAATACAGCAGCTATACTTGTAGAACCAATTCAAGGTGAAGCAGGTATTAACATTCCACCTGAGGGCTACTTAAAAGCAATTAGAGAATTATGTGATGAACATAATGTATTATTTATTGCCGATGAAATTCAAGCAGGTTTAGGTCGTTCTGGAAAATTATTCGCAACAGATTGGGACAATGTTAAACCAGATATTTACATTTTAGGTAAAGCATTAGGTGGAGGAGTATTCCCAATTTCAGTTGTCCTAGCTGACAAAGAAGTATTAGATGTCTTTACACCAGGTTCACATGGGTCAACATTCGGTGGTAATCCATTAGCTTGTGCAGCCTCAATTGCTGCATTAGATGTTATTGTAGATGAAGATTTACCAGGACGTTCATTAGAATTAGGTAATTATTTTAAAGAACAATTACAACAAATTGAACACCCATCAATTAAAGAAGTACGTGGACGTGGACTGTTTATTGGTGTTGAACTTAATGAAAGCGCTAGACCATACTGTGAAGCTCTAAAAGAAGAAGGACTATTATGTAAAGAGACACATGATACGGTCATTCGATTTGCACCACCACTAGTCATCACTAAAGAAGAATTAGACTTAGCATTAGAAAAAATAAGACATGTATTTCAGTAAGATCAAAAAGTAGTAACAATCAATTTGTAAAGACTTTAAAAAGAAAAACGTTATGTTACAATATGTTTGAAAGCGAAATCATTAGTAAAAGAAGAGGCGAAGAGGATCATGACTGAGAACAATAATTTAGTAACTTCTACTCAAGGAATTATTAAAGAAGCATTGCATAAATTGGGATTCGATGAAGGTATGTATGATTTAATTAAAGAACCATTAAGAATGTTACAAGTGCGTATACCAGTACGTATGGATGATGGTACTGTTAAAACATTTACAGGATATCGTGCGCAACATAATGATGCTGTCGGACCTACTAAAGGTGGGGTACGATTCCATCCTGATGTTGATGAAGAAGAAGTTAAAGCATTATCAATGTGGATGACTTTAAAATGTGGCATTGTTAATTTACCATATGGTGGTGGTAAAGGTGGCATAGTTTGTGATCCACGTCAAATGAGTATACATGAAGTTGAACGTTTATCTAGAGGGTATGTAAGAGCAATCTCTCAATTCGTTGGACCAAATAAAGATATTCCAGCTCCTGATGTATTTACAAACTCACAAATTATGGCATGGATGATGGATGAATATAGTGCACTTGATAAATTTAACTCACCTGGTTTTATTACAGGTAAACCGATTGTGTTAGGTGGTTCTCATGGCCGTGATAGATCTACAGCATTAGGCGTTGTTATTGCAATTGAACAAGCAGCGAAACGCCGTGGTATGAATATTGAAGGTGCCAAAGTTGTTATTCAAGGTTTTGGTAATGCTGGTAGTTTCTTAGCTAAGTTTTTATATGATTTAGGTGCTAAAATTGTTGGTATATCAGATGCTTATGGTGCATTACACGATCCAAATGGTTTAGATATTGATTATCTATTAGATCGTCGTGATAGCTTTGGAACTGTTACAAATTTATTTGAAGAGACAATTTCAAATAAAGAACTATTTGAATTAGACTGTGATATCTTAGTTCCAGCAGCAATTTCTAACCAAATTACTCAAGATAATGCACATGATATTAAAGCTAGTATCGTAGTTGAAGCGGCTAACGGTCCGACTACTCCAGAAGCAACACGTATTTTAACTGAAAGAGATATTTTACTTGTACCAGATGTATTAGCTAGTGCAGGTGGTGTAACAGTTTCATACTTCGAATGGGTTCAAAATAATCAAGGTTATTATTGGACTGAAGAAGAAGTAAATGAAAAATTACGTGAAAAGTTAATTACAGCTTTTGATACGATTTACGAATTAGCTCAAAATAGAAAAATTGATATGCGTTTAGCGGCATATATCATTGGTATTAAACGTACAGCTGAAGCGGCAAGATACCGTGGCTGGGCTTAATATTTGAAAAGTTGAAATAACAAACACTAAAAGGCTATCTTATTTGATTGTGATCAAATAAGATAGCCATCATTTTTATTATTGAAGCCATCATTGTTGTAGTAATGTTTTGGCTACGTTTAATTGATGACGTACAGCGTCTTGTCCAGTTGAACCGTAACTTTGTCTACGTTTTAAACAATTTTCAGGTTGTAAGTAATCATATACATCGTTTCCAATACTAGGATGATGCTTTTGGTAGTCATCTAAAGAAACATCTAATAAATAGTGTCCGTGTTGGATACAATCAAAGACGATTTTACCTACAATTTCGTGAGCAGTTCTAAATGGAATGTCTTTACCTACTAAATAATCAGCAAGTTCTGTCGCATTTGAAAAATCTTGTTTGACAGTTTGATTTAAACGTTCTGTATTAACCGTCATTGTATCAATCATACCTTCAAATATACGTAACGATCCTTTAATCGTATGAATTGCATCAAATAAACCTTCTTTATCTTCTTGCATATCTTTATTATATGCAAGCGGTAATCCTTTTAAAGTCATTAACATACTCATTAAATGACCCGTTGTTCTGCCAACTTTACCACGAATAAGTTCTGCCATATCTGGATTTTTCTTTTGTGGCATGATAGATGAACCAGTAGAAAATGCATCTGATAGCGTGATAAATTTTGCTTCATCCGTTGACCAAAAAATAATTTCTTCAGCAAATCTTGATAGATGAACCATTGTTAAAGAAATATTATGCAATGTTTCTACTATATAATCTCTATCACTAACAGCGTCCATGCTATTTTCATAGACAGCTGCAAAATTTAATAACTCAGTAGTTTCATGTCTATCAATAGGGTAGGTAGTACCACTTAATGCTGCTGCACCTAGTGGGTTAATATCAATACGTTTTAAACTATCATTGAAACGTTGACGATCACGTTGTAACATCCAAAAATAAGTCATGATGTGATGAGCAAATGAGACAGGTTGAGCACGTTGCAAATGTGTATAACCAGGCATAATGGTATCTATATGTTTAGCAGCAATCGTATAGATTGATTGTTGTAAAGATTGTATTAAAGCAATGATGTTATTTACCTGTTCTTTAGTATAAAGATGCATATCAGTTGCAACTTGGTCATTTCTACTTCGACCAGTATGCAATTTACCTCCTGGATTTCCAACACGTTTAATCAGTTCATGTTCAATATTTAAATGAATGTCTTCGAGTGAGGTACTGAATTGAATGTGTCCGTGATGATAATCATGTTGAATTGATTTTAAACCAGTAATAATAGCATCTTTATCAGTTTCACTAATAATATGTTGATTTGCGAGCATAGTAGCATGAGCGATACTGCCTTCAATATCTTGATCAATTAAAGTTTGATCAAAATGGATAGATGCATTAAAGTCATCTACCCATTCCTCAGGTTGTGCTTGAAATCTACCACCCCAAGCTTTATTGCTCATTACTATATCCTCCATGTAACATTGCATTGACTTGAGTAGGTAAACCATAAATATCAATAAAGCCAACTGCAGCATCTTGATTGAAGGCATCTTCTTTTGTATACGTTGCTAATTTTTCATCATAAAGTGTATATGGTGATTTTCTACCATTAACAATAGCATTACCTTTAAATAATTTCACTCTAACATCACCAGTTACATATTGCTGTGTACTATCGATAAATAATTTTAAGCTGTCAGTTAAAGGTGAGAACCATAAACCATTATATAATTGTTCAGCAAATTGTTTTTCAATTACTGGTTTAAAATGTGCAACGTCTTTCGTTAAAGTAATTGTTTCTAATGCTTTATGAGCAGTTAAAATTACTTCAGCAGCAGGTGTTTCATAAATTTCTCTTGATTTGATACCGACTAATCTATTTTCAACATGGTCAATTCTTCCAATTCCATGTTTTCCAGCTAACGTATTTAATGTCAGGATTAAGTCATCTAAGTCATAATGTTTGCCATCAATTTGAACAGGAATACCTTTGTCAAATGTCATAATAATTTCATCAGCTACATCAGGTGTTTCTTCCAAGGCATTTGTTAAATCAAAAGCATCTTCTGGTGGTGCAGCATATGGATCTTCTAAAATACCGCATTCATTTGCTCTACCCCATAAATTTTGATCTATAGAATAAGGTGAATCGTGGTTAATTGATACTGGAATATTATGTTTAATGGCATAATCAATTTCTTCTTCACGGCTCCATGCCCATTCACGAACAGGTGCAAAAGCTTTAAGATTTGGATTTAAGGCTTTAATAGCAACTTCGAAACGGACTTGGTCATTACCTTTACCAGTACAACCATGAGCAATGCCTACAGAATTAGTTTTCTCAGCAATTTCTACTAACTTTTTAGCAATAAGCGGTCTTGATAAAGCAGAAACTAATGGATATGCATTTTCATACATCAAGTTACCTTTAATTGCGTAGCTAACATAATCTTCGCTGAATTCTTTTGTAGCATCAATAATATGGCATTCAACAGCGCCCATATCTAATGCTTTTTGATATACGATGTCTAAATCTTTACCTTCTCCAACATCTAGACAACATGCTACTACGTCATAGCCTTTATCTATTAACCATTGAACTGCAACACTTGTGTCTAGTCCTCCTGAATATGCTAAAACAATTTTCTCTTTCATAAAATTCACCTCGTAATAATTATCAGAATATTTAGTATGAACACATCATAACAGACTTTTTATGAAAATAAAACCATTTTTATACATATTTATTCATAAAATAAATGTGCTGATACTATAAAATAATTTATAAAAGCTGTTATTAAAGGATTCGGTTAAAGTAAGAAAATTATGTAATTTGTATAAAAAATGCTATTCAGAATATTTTTGATGCGTTATTAAGTGGAAAAATCAATTTTTGTCACATAAATATCAATTTTATTGCTAATCTACAATCATGTGAATTGAATAGATAACACAAACTTAGTAGAATTAAAGTAATAAATTAACAGGAGGCTTTTTAATGACTCATATTCAATTGGACTTTAGTAAGACATTAGAATTTTTCGGTGAACATGAATTACAGCAACAACAAGATATTGTTAAGACAATTCATAACACAATTCATAAAGGTACAGGCGCAGGTAGTGACTTCTTAGGATGGGTTGATTTACCAGTTGATTACGATAAAAAAGAATTTTCTCGAATTGTTGAAGCTTCAAAACGAATTAAAGAAAATTCAGATGTCCTAGTTGTCATTGGCATTGGTGGATCTTACCTTGGTGCTCGTGCTGCTATTGAAATGTTAACGTCATCATTTAGAAATAGTAATGAATATCCTGAAATTGTATTTGTAGGTAATCACTTATCTTCAACTTATACTAAAGAATTAATTGATTATTTAGCAGATAAAGATTTCTCAGTAAATGTTATTTCTAAATCTGGTACGACAACAGAACCTGCAGTTGCATTTAGATTATTCAAGCAATTAGTAGAAGATAAATATGGTAAAGAAGAAGCGAAGAAACGTATTTTTGCTACTACTGATAAAGCTAAAGGTGCATTAAAAGAACTAGCTACGAATGAAGGTTACGAAACATTTGTTGTTCCTGATGATGTTGGTGGTAGATATTCAGTATTAACAGCTGTTGGTTTATTACCAATTGCAACAGCAGGTATTAACATCGAAGCTATGATGTTAGGTGCTGCAAAAGCTCGTAAAGAATTGTCTTCAGATAAATTAGAAGATAATATTGCATATCAATATGCAACAATCCGCAATATTCTTTATGCTAAAGGTTATACAACAGAAATGTTAATTAACTATGAACCATCAATGCAATACTTTAATGAATGGTGGAAACAATTATTTGGCGAATCAGAAGGTAAAGATTATAAAGGTGTTTATCCATCAAGTGCTAATTACACAACTGATTTACATTCATTAGGACAATATGTACAAGAAGGTCGTCGTTTCTTATTTGAAACAGTTGTTAAAGTAAATCATCCGAAATATGATATTACAATTGAACAAGATCAAGATGATTTAGATGGCTTAAATTATCTTGCTGGTAAAACAATTGATGAAGTAAACACTAAAGCATTTGAAGGTACATTATTAGCGCATACTGATGGTGGCGTACCAAATATGGTTGTTAATATTCCGCAATTAGATGAAGAAACATTTGGCTATTTAGTGTACTTCTTCGAATTAGCTTGTGCTATGAGCGGTTATCAGTTAGGTGTGAATCCATTTAACCAACCAGGTGTAGAAGCATATAAACAAAATATGTTTGCGTTGTTAGGTAAACCTGGATTTGAAGATATGAAAAAAGAATTAGAAGAACGTCTATAATCTTTTATTAACAATATTTTAAGTATAGATTCGTTAATGAAAAATTAACACAATCGTCCGTGTCTTTAAGCAAAGATGTTTAAAGATACGGACTTTTTTATGTCTATATATCAATATATTATGCTGTAATATTAAGAGCTATATCATTAACAACTTTAATGCAATCATTATGCTATGGCGAATTGTGGTGAATATAAAAAATTGCAATTTACAAAACAAAATTTTTGTGTTTATTTTCACATATAAAAAATATATAATAAAGAGACATTTCGTACTCTGAAGGGGGATTAATTATGACATTGCAGCATTTAGAGCAATGGTTTGAAGTGCTTAAACATTTAGGCTATTTTGGAGGCTTTCTATTATTATTTTTTAGAGCTGTTATTCCAGTATTCCCCTTAGTGTTATATATTATTGTGGTCATGCATGAATATGGTGATTTCGTCGGTGTTATAATCAGTTGGCTAGCTTTAGTTGTAGGTTCATTTACAGTTTATTTAGTTTGTAAAATGCTAGTTAATTCTAAATTGATGATAGAAATTAAAAGAAAGAAAGCGACTAAAAAAATTATAAATATCATTGATAATCAAGGATTAGTACCGTTATTTGTACTATTATGTATACCTTTTTCACCTACATCATTAATTAATATCGTTGCAAGTTTTTCTAATATTAATAGTAAACATTATTTGATCGTGTTATCTACGTCTACGTTAATATCTACTGCAATTTTAGGATATATGGGAACAGATGTAACAACAATTTTGACAGATCCAAAGAAAGGTTTGACAATGATTATTGGTATTGTTGCGTTATGGATTGGTGGTAAAAAAATAGAAAAGCATTACATGAAACCAACAAAGAAATTGAAATAATTATAGTTGATTTAAATAATATTGCGATTTGAGATAGCTAAATAGAGTTAATTCATTGATACAACTTGAGACGTATTTATTAAATATTGTATTTCCATAATAGAATTTTAACTTTATAATGAAAAGTAGTTATCTTCAACCAAGAAAGGGATTGATGATTTGTCGTTTCATCAAATTGAAGAGTGGTTTGAAGTATTACGACAATTTGGTTATGTACCTGGGTTTGTCTTGTTGTATTTACGAGCCATCGTTCCAGTTTTTCCATTAGCATTGTATATCTTAATTAATATACATACTTATGGAACTATTGTCGGTATTTTGATCAGTTGGCTAGGACTTATTTCAGGGACTTTTACCGTATATTTAATATGTAAAAAATTAGTTAATACAGATAGAATGCAACGCATAAAACAAAGAACATCTGTACAAAGATTGATAAGTTTTATAGATAGACAAGGTTTAATACCATTGTTTATACTACTTTGTTTTCCGTTTACCCCAAATACAGTCATAAATTTTGTTGCTAGTTTATCACATATCAAAGCAAAATATTATTTCATTGTGTTAGTGATATCTAAATTAATATCAACAATTATTTTAGGTTTACTGGGTAAAGAGGTCACTACGATAGTAAGCCATCCATTACGAGGTATTTTAATGCTTGTTGGTTTAGTTATTTTTTGGTTTGTTGGCAGGAAAATTGAACAACATTTTATGGGATCCCGCAAGGAGTGACAAAGTGAAAAAAGTAGTTAAATATTTGATTTCCTTGATTGTTGCCATTATTATTGTACTGTTCATTCAATCTTTTATCATTGTTGGTGCTGTTATGCATAACGATAGTATGAGCACTACATTGACTAAAGGTGATAGAGTCATTATTAACAAAGTTAAAGTAACATTTAACATGTTGTCAAATGGTGATGTTGTACAATATAGACATGGTGGAAAAGTTTATACGAGTAGAATCATCGCCAAACCAGGTGAATCAATGGCTATTCGACATGGTCAAATATATCGTGATGATAGACCAGTGAGTGCACAATATGCAATAAACAGAAATATTAAAGATTTTAATTTAAGAGATTTAAAAGGACTTGATGGTGATATTATTCCACCTAATCAATATGTAGTCATCAATGACCAGAATCAAAATACTCAGGATTCAAGACAATTTGGATTAATTGATAAAAAAGATATAATAGGTAATATAAGTTTACGCTATTATCCATTTGATAAATGGTCGATTAAGTTCTAACTATAAAAAGAGGTGTCAAACGTTGAAAAAAGAAGTAATTGAATGGATTGTAGCGATTGGTGTCGCATTATTAATTGTAGGTATAATTGGGAAATTTATAATTACACCCTATACGATTAAAGGTGAATCAATGGATCCAACTTTAAAAGACGGTGAACGTGTTGCTGTTAATATTATTGGATTTAAGACTGGCGGTTTGGAAAAAGGTAATGTCATTGTTTTCCATGCCAACCAAAATGATGATTATGTTAAACGTGTCATTGGTGTGCCAGGAGATAGCGTGGAATATAAGAATGACAAACTTTATATTAATGGTAAGAAACAAGATGAGCCATACTTAGGCTATAATACTAGACATAAACAAGGCGACTATATTACAGGCACATTCCAAGTTAAAAATTTAGCAAATGCCAATCCTGAGTCTAATGTTATACCTAAAGGTAAATATTTAGTACTTGGTGATAATAGAGAAGTAAGCAAAGATAGTCGTTCATTTGGTTTAATTGATAAAGATCAAATCGTAGGTAAAGTGTCATTTAGATTTTGGCCATTTAGTGAATTTAAATCAAACTTCAATCCAGACAATACTAAAAACTAATAAGATAGCATTTTAAATAGATAACGAATAAAAGCAGTGTTCTATTTATAAAGACTTAGAACATTAGTGCAAAAAGGAATCTATATTTAATATTTTGTTATTAGCATTAGCTTGATTGAATAATAAAATGTTGATAAGGCTTATCCAAAAATGATTTCGGTCCTGATCATAAATAAGACATATTAATATGTTGAACTCACATTCATAATTAAGTTGAATGTGAGTTT
>NZ_PPQR01000091.1 GCF_002902085.1 Staphylococcus simiae | reverse complement strand
ATTGTAAACTTATTGACGTTTCATTATAAGTAACAAAAGCGTGCGAAATAATTCACCTTAGTTTGACTAAGTTTAATTTTTATTATGCATATTTACATAATGTAGTTATTAAACAGTTTGACGAAGTCAAATGGATGCAACCAACTATTAATATAAGTAATGTTATTATTCAAATCTATGATTAAAACTAATTTTAACGAAACAAATTGAAGAGACTACATGTTTATTTATTAGGGAAAAGAATAACTTCGAAGTATAGGAGGAACATAAACTATGACATTAGAAATTTCAAACGACTACGGTAAAATCGACATATCAAATGAAGTAATTGCATCTGTTGTTGGTGGTAAAGCTGTTGAATGTTATGGTATCGTAGGTATGGCTTCAAGACAACAAGTAAGAGATGGTATTGCCGAAATTTTAGGGCATGAAAATTATGCTAAAGGCATAAAAGTTAATGAAAGTAACGGTGTGGTTGACATTGATATGTACATCATTGTAAGTTACGGTGTGAAAATATCAGAAGTTGCTAATAATGTTCAATCAACTGTGAAATATACATTAGAAAAATCACTCAATGTATCAGTTAATTCTATCAATATATATGTACAAGGTGTACGTGTGAATAATACAGTCAAGAAAAACTAGGAGGACAACTTGAAATGATTAGCGAAGTTAATGGTAAATTATTTGCCGATATGATAATACAAGGGGCACAAAATTTATCTAATAATGCAGATTTAGTAGATTCATTAAATGTTTACCCTGTACCAGATGGAGATACAGGTACAAACATGAACCTTACAATGACTTCAGGTAGAGAAGAAGTTGAAAATAATTTATCACAACACATTGGTGAATTAGGTAAGACATTTTCAAAAGGATTGTTGATGGGAGCTAGAGGTAACTCAGGTGTTATTTTATCTCAATTGTTTAGAGGTTTCTGTAAAAATATAGAAAATGAAGCTGATATCAACGCACAACAATTGGCTGAAAGCTTTAATGCAGGAGTTGAAACAGCATATAAGGCAGTGATGAAGCCAGTTGAAGGTACAATCTTAACAGTTGCTAAAGACGCAGCAAGTGCAGCGATGGACAAATCTCAACAAACCAATGATTGTATAGAATTAATGGAATATATCATCGTTAAAGCGGAAGAATCACTTGATAATACACCTAATTTATTGCCAGTATTAAAAGAAGTAGGCGTTGTTGATAGTGGTGGTAAAGGTCTATTATGTGTCTATGAAGGATTTTTAAAGGCACTTAAAGGTGAAACAGTTTCAGTAAAAACTGTGAAACTAGATAAAGACGATTTAGTACATGATGAACACGATTTTCATGGTGTTATTAATACTGAAGACATCGTTTATGGCTATTGTACAGAAATGATGGTTCGTTTTGGCAAAAATAAAAAAGAATTCAATGAGCAAGAATTTAGACAAGACATGAGCGAGTTTGGAGATTCATTATTAGTTATCAATGATGAAGAGATAGTTAAAGTTCATGTACATACTGAACATCCAGGTGATGTGTTTAACTATGGTCAACAATATGGAGAGTTAATTAAATTAAAAGTTGAAAATATGAGAGAACAACATCGCGAAGTTGTACGTAAGGAAGAACGTTCTACAGAAGAAGCAATGAAAACAGTAGATACAGCTATTATTACGATTTCAATGGGTGATGGTATATCAGACATTTTTAAATCAATGGGTGCCACACACATTATAAGTGGTGGTCAAACGATGAATCCATCTACTGAAGATATTGTCAAAGTGATTGAACAATCACAATGTAAACGAGCAATCATTTTACCAAATAATAAAAATATTTTAATGGCTAGTGAACAAGCTGCAAGTATTGTTAATGCAGATGCAGTCGTTGTACCAACTAAATCGATTCCTCAAGGTATAAATGCGTTATTCCAATATAACCCTGATGCCACAGTTGAGGACAATAAATTACAAATGGAACAAGCGCTCAGCTCAGTAACATCAGGGTCATTAACATATGCTGTGCGAGACACTAAAATTGATGGTGTTGAAATCAAAAAAGATGCCTATATGGGCTTGATAGAAGACAAAATCGTTAGCAGTAATCAAGACCAGTTTGTTACGTTAACAGAACTATTAAATGCTATGTTATCTGAAGAAAGTGAAATTTTAACTATCATAGCTGGAGAAGATGCTGATCAAGAAATGACTGATAAAATGATTTCTTGGATAGAAGAACACTATCCTGAAGTTGAAATTGAAGCTCATCAAGGTAATCAACCTATTTATCAATATTTCTTTTCAGTTGAATAAGATTAACGATAAAGTTTAACTTAATAGGTTCTCTTCCAAATTGGACTGATACATAATTGTTTTTTTAAGCCTCGCACCCCAGCTTGCACATTATAGTAAAAATTCTGTTAATAGAATTTTTCTTTGCTGGGGACCCAATGCCAAACTTGCATTTCTTGTAGAAACTGTTTCACAGTTTCTCTGTGTTGGGTCCCTACTCAGGAGTCTCGGTTTCAAAATAATTTGCGTTTTAAATTATTCTTTTTTATTTATCAGTCCTAAAAAATAGAGAACCACTTAATACCAATCATTTTAATCAAGGTCTTCACTGTTGTGAGGGGCTTGATTTTTTGTTATTTAGTAAAGTTCTGAGCATAGGTATTCAGTAGTATTCATGATAGAATAGAGCTATTACAAAAGCATCGTGTGAAATAAATAATAATTAATAGGTGATAAAAGTGACAAAGGTCAACTTAATAGAAAGTCCGTATTCGCTAGGACAAATTAAAGGAATAGGACCCAAAAAGATAGAGGCTTTGCAACAATTAAACATTAACTCTGTTGAAGATTTAGTACTTTATTTACCAACGAGATATGAAGACAATACAGTGATTGATTTAAACCAAGCTGATGATCAAGCGAATGTTACTGTAGAAGGACAAGTATACACTTCACCAGTTATTGCCTTTTTTGGACGAAATAAATCAAAACTCACCGTGCATTTAATGGTCAATAATATTGCAGTTAAATGTATATTTTTTAATCAACCCTATTTAAAAAAGAAAATAGAGTTGAACCAAACAATTACTGTTAAAGGTAAGTGGCATAGACATAAACAAGAAATAACTGGCAATAGAGTATTCTTTAATGCTACTACACAAGTATCCAATGACGAAAATGAAGTACAATTAGAACCTGTTTATCGTATTAAAGAAGGTATTAAACAAAAGCAATTAAGAGACCATATTAGACAAGCTATTCAAGATGTAACAATTCATGAATGGTTAACTGATGATTTAAGACAAAAATATAAATTAGAATCGCTTGAATTCACTTTAAATACACTGCATAATCCTAAAAATAAAACAGAACTATTGAGAGCACGTAGAACGTATGCTTTTACTGAATTGTTTTTATTTGAATTACGTATGCAATGGTTAAATAGATTAGAAAAGACTACAGACGAAGCAATTGAAGTAAATTATAATATTGAATTAGTAAAAGATTTTATAAATCAATTACCTTTTGAATTAACTGAAGCACAAAAAAATAGTGTGAACGAAATTTTTAGAGACTTAAAAGCACCTATTAGAATGCACAGATTATTACAAGGAGATGTTGGTTCTGGCAAGACGGTAGTTGCTGCAATATGTATGTATGCTTTAAAAACAGCAGGTTTTCAATCAGCGTTAATGGTCCCAACTGAAATTTTAGCTGAGCAGCATGCTGAAAGTTTAATACAATTATTTGGTGATAAAATGAATGTGGCATTATTGACTGGCTCTGTTAAAGGAAAAAAACGTCGTATACTTTTAGAGCAACTAGAGCAAGGAACCATTGATTGTCTAATAGGAACGCATGCGTTAATACAAGATGATGTAGTGTTTAAGGATGTAGGCTTAGTTATTACAGATGAACAGCATCGTTTTGGTGTTAACCAACGTCAATTACTGAGAGAAAAAGGTGCCATGACAAATGTATTGTTTATGACTGCAACGCCTATACCTAGAACACTTGCCATTTCTGTATTTGGTGAGATGGATGTTTCGTCAATAAAACAACTACCTAAAGGAAGAAAAGCGATTATTACGACTTGGGCTAAACATGAACAATATGATCAAGTATTGACACAAATGACATCTGAGCTAGCAAAAGGTCGTCAAGCTTATGTAATATGCCCATTAATTGAAAGTTCTGAGCACTTAGAAGATGTACAAAATGTTGTCACCTTATACGAGTCATTACAACAATACTATGGTGAACAACGTGTTGGATTACTACACGGTAAGCTATCATCTGAAGAAAAAGATGAAGTTATGCAAAAGTTTAGTAATCATGAAATTGATATTCTAGTTTCAACAACGGTTGTTGAAGTTGGTGTTAATGTACCTAACGCAACGTTCATGATGATTTATGATGCAGATCGATTTGGATTATCTACATTGCATCAATTACGTGGACGTGTTGGTAGAAGTGAGCATCAAAGTTATTGTGTCTTAATTGCTTCTCCTAAGACGGAAACTGGTATTGAACGTATGACCATAATGACGCAAACAACCGATGGCTTTGAATTAAGTGAGCGAGATTTGGAAATGCGTGGTCCTGGTGATTTCTTTGGCGTTAAGCAAAGTGGACTACCAGACTTCCTAGTTGCAAATATTGTTGAAGACTATCGCATGTTAGAAGTGGCTCGAGATGAAGCGGCAGAACTTATCCAATCTGGCGCATTCTTCAATAATCAGTATCAACAGTTAAGAAGTTTTGTTGAAAATCATTTACTCCATCGAAGTTTTGATTAAACAATTACTGAGGGTTGAGACAGAAATAAATTTGTTTTCGTAATCCCGTTCCAGCAAAACTGACGAGATTTTTAAAATGCTGAGTTATCTACATTTTAAAAACCAAATAGTTACTGCTAAATGCATAAATTTAAGTGTGAAATGCTTTTGTTACAGGCTCTTAGAAAATGAATTGACTAAAGTCATTTATGATGGACTAAACATTTTACTTTTAATATGTTATGAGTAACTGCTTACTTTCTTGAAATAATATTAATATATAAAAAGTATAGATATTTCACAGTAAATTGTTGAGCAGTTTAAATAGAAAGTGTTATGATATGTGAGGAATGTTTAAGACTAGGTACTAAAAAATGAGGGGTGACGTTGTGAAATTAAAAAAAGATGAACGTAGACAAGCTATTAAACAACAAATAGAACGTAATCCCTTCATTACAGATAATGAATTAAGCGATATATTTAATGTGAGTATTCAAACGATTCGCTTAGATAGAACTAATTTAAATATTCCTGAATTACGTAAAAGAATTCAATTAGTAGCTGAAGAGAATTATGAACAAATTAGTTCGATAGATGAACAAGAGTTTATTGGTACATTAATTCAAGTGAAGCCAAATGATAAAGCACAATCTATTTTGGAAGTTACACATGATTCTGTTTTCGCAAAGAATCAAATTGCTAGAGGACATGTACTGTTTGCACAAGCCAATTCTTTGTGTGTAGCATTAATTCAGTATCAAACAGTATTAACTTATGAAAGTAATATTCAATTTTTAGAAAAGGTAAAATTAAATGATACGGTTATTGCACAAGCCAAAGTAAAAGATAAAACTTCAAAATTTTATATTGTTGAAGTTAATTCTTATGTTAAAGACAAATTAGTATTTAAGGGCAATTTTAAAATGTTTTATTATAAGTGAGGAATAATATAATGGTCAAAATAGCAATTGATATGATGGGTGGAGACAATGCACCTGATATTGTTTTGGAAGCAGTAAAACAAGCTGTCGCAGATTTTAAAGATTTAGAAATTATCCTTTTTGGTGATCAAGCAAAATATAATTTAAATCACGAACGTATAGATTTTAGACATTGTAGTGAAAAAATTGAAATGGAAGATGAGCCTGTTAGAGCAATTAAACGTAAGAAAGATAGCTCTATGGTTAAAATGGCTGAAGCGGTTAAATCTAAAGAAGCAGATGGATGCGTTTCAGCTGGTAATACAGGTGCGTTAATGTCTGCTGGTTTATTTATTGTCGGACGTATTAAAGGTGTTGCTAGACCTGCGTTAGTTGTTACTTTACCGACTATTGATGGTAGAGGTTTCGTCTTTTTAGATGTAGGTGCTAATGCAGATGCTAAACCTGAACATTTACAACAATATGCTCAATTAGGTAACATTTACGCTCAAAAAATAAGAGGTATCAATCAACCTAAAGTATCATTATTAAATATTGGTACAGAACCAGCAAAAGGTAATGCACTAACTAAAAAAGCTTATCAATTATTGAACGAAGATCAACAGTTAAATTTTGTTGGTAATATCGAAGCCAAAACATTGATGGATGGAGAAACTGATGTTGTGGTAACTGATGGTTATACAGGCAATATGGTACTTAAAAATTTAGAAGGTACTGCCAAATCCATAGGTAAAATGTTAAAAGATACAATAATGGGTAGCACTAAAAATAAAATTGCCGGCGCAATTTTAAAGAAAGACTTAGATGCTTTTGCCAAAAAAATGGATTACTCTGAATATGGAGGCTCCGTGTTATTAGGTTTAGATGGTACAGTAGTAAAAGCACACGGTAGCTCTAATGCTAAGGCATTTTATTCTGCTATTAGACAAGCCAAAATAGCTGGTGAACAACAAATTGTACAAACAATGAAAGAAACAGTAGGTGAAACGAATGACTAAAACTGCAATTATTTTTCCAGGACAAGGTGCTCAAAAAGTAGGTATGGCACAAGATTTATACAATCAAAATGAAGAGGCAACACATATTTTAAATCGTGCAGCTGAGGTAATGGATTTTGATATTTTAGAAACGATGTTTGTCGATTCAGAAGACAAATTAGGTCAAACTGAACATACACAACCAGCACTTCTAACTCATAGTATGGCTTTATTGCATGCATTAAAGGGTTTGAATGCAGACTATACAATGGGACATAGTTTAGGTGAGTATTCGAGTTTAGTAGCAAGTGGTGTACTATCATTTGAAGATGCAGTTAAAATTGTTCGCAAACGTGGACAATTAATGGCCCAAGCTTTTCCAAGTGGTGTTGGTAGTATGGCTGCTGTTTTAGGGTTGGATTTTAAACAAGTAGACAATATCTGTAAAGAATTATCTACAGATGATCAAGTGATTGAACCAGCAAACATTAACTGTCCAGGACAAATTGTTGTTTCAGGACACAAAGCACTTATAGACGAGTTAGTTGACAAAGGTAAAGCATTAGGCGCAAAACGTGTTATGCCTTTAGCAGTGTCTGGGCCATTCCATTCTTCTATGATGAAAATAATTGAGCATGATTTTTCTGATTATATTAATCAATTTGAATGGCATGATGCTAAGTTTCCAGTAGTGCAAAATGTTAATGCACAGGGTGAAACAGATGCTGAAGTTATTAAAGCTCAAATGGTTAAACAATTATATTCACCAGTTCAGTTTATTGATTCTGTTGAATGGCTAATTGATAACGGCGTAAATCATTTTATAGAAATTGGCCCTGGAAAAGTACTATCAGGTTTAATTAAAAAAATAAATAGAGACGTCACATTAACATCAATACAAACTTTAGAAGATGTGAAAGGATGGAATCAAAATGACTAAAAGCGCATTAGTTACAGGAGCATCTAGAGGTATAGGTAAAAGTATCGCATTACAATTAGCAGATGAAGGTTATAATGTTGCAGTCAATTATGCAGGAAGTAAAGATAAAGCAGAAGCGGTAGTTGAAGAAATTAAAGCTAAAGGTGTAGATAGCTTTGCAATTCAAGCAAATGTTGCTAATCCAGACGAAGTAAAAACAATGATTAAAGATGTTGTTAGTCAATTTGGCTCATTAGATGTCTTAGTAAACAATGCTGGTATAACTAGAGATAATTTATTAATGCGTATGAAAGAACAAGAGTGGGATGATGTAATTGATACTAACTTAAAAGGTGTGTTCAATTGTATTCAAAAAGCAACACCACAAATGTTAAGACAACGTAGTGGAGCTATTATCAACCTATCAAGTGTTGTAGGTGCAGTAGGTAACCCTGGACAAGCAAATTATGTTGCAACTAAAGCTGGTGTGATTGGCTTGACTAAGTCTGCAGCTCGTGAACTTGCTTCACGTGGTATTACAGTTAATGCTGTAGCACCTGGTTTTATTGTTTCTGATATGACTGATGCTTTAAGTGATGACTTAAAAGAACAAATGTTAACACAAATTCCACTATCTCGTTTTGGTGAAGATACGGATATTGCAAATACTGTTGCTTTCTTAGCTTCAGATAAAGCGAAGTATATCACTGGACAAACGATTCATGTTAATGGCGGTATGTTTATGGAATAAGTGACTAGTGGATAAGTTTGAATTAAAAAAGCATTTTATGCTTCAATTTAAGCATTTGGCAGTAACTGTCTGAGTTGAAAAATGTTGATAAATCAACGTTTTTCAACTCTAGTCAGTCTTGCCGGGGTGGGATGACAAAATGAATTTTATTGGAAATTCATTTCTATCCCACTCCCAAGAAACACTAATCACTAAAAGTGATAAGTGTTTCTAAAATTTCTACTTGTTTTTTACAATTCAACATGTGAAAATATAATAGTCTATGTATAGGCATTTTTAAAGGAGGTGAATCGACGTGGAAAATTTCGATAAAGTAAAAGATATCATCGTTGACCGTTTAGGTGTTGATGCTGATAAAGTAACTGCAGATGCATCTTTCAAAGATGATTTAGGCGCTGACTCACTTGATATTGCTGAATTAGTAATGGAATTAGAAGACGAGTTTGGTACTGAAATTCCTGATGAAGAAGCTGAAAAAATCAACACTGTTGGTGATGCTGTTAATTTTATTAACAGTCTTGAAAAATAATAAATTAAACATCTGGGTCGATAGAATTGTCGGCTCAGTTTTTTTCTTTAATTATAGTTAAATTTGACGTAAAATTAATAATGATTAAAGATGACACAATAAAGGAGTTTTGATGATGTCGAAGCAAAAAAAAGACGATATTATACATCATTTTAGACTGAATTTTGAAGCTAAGATGAAAGCGTTAGGATTTTCATATAATAATATTGATTTATACCAACAAGCTTTTTCACATTCTAGTTTTATTAACGATTTTAATATGAATCGTTTAGATCATAATGAACGATTAGAATTTCTTGGAGATGCGGTATTAGAATTGACGGTTTCACGCTATTTATTTGATAAACACCCAGATTTACCCGAGGGTAACTTAACAAAAATGCGTGCGACAATAGTTTGTGAACCATCACTTGTAATATTTGCAAATAAAATCGGCTTAAATGAAATAATTTTACTCGGCAAAGGAGAAGAAAAGACTGGTGGACGAACAAGACCATCGTTAATTTCGGATGCTTTTGAAGCTTTTATTGGTGCGCTGTATCTAGATCAAGGTTTAGATATTGTTTGGCAATTTGCTGAAAAAGTGATATTTCCCCATGTTGAGCATGATGAGTTATTAGGTGTTGTGGACTTTAAGACACAGTTTCAAGAATTAGTTCATCAACAAAATAAAGGTGATGTAACATATAAATTAATCAATGAAGAAGGACCCGCACATCATCGTCTATTCACTTCGGAAGTGATTTTAGAAGGACACGCAGTTGCCAGTGGTAAAGGAAAAACAAAAAAAGAATCCGAACAAAAAGCAGCTGAACAAGCATATAAACAATTAAAGAATTTACTTTAATATTTAATATTTAGTTAATTTCAAGTTGAAATTATAAAGAAATAATTGGAACTAGGACAGAAATAATTTTTTTAAAATAATGCTTCCTAATTCCGGTTCTCTATTTTTTAGGACTGATAAATAAAAAAATAATTATGTATCATTCCAATTTTGGAGAGAACCCTAATTCCTCTCGGCAAGGTTGACTAGGATTGAAAGATGTTGATTAAGCGACATCTTACAATTCAAGTTGTTACTGCTAAAAGTTTGAAAATTAAGAGATAAAGCTTTTTAATTTCAGGTTCTATGTTGATGAAATAAAAGATATAGCTTTTGAATAGTGAAATAGTGATAAGGAGTTAAGAATGGTTTACTTAAAATCAATTGATACCATTGGATTTAAATCATTTGCAGATCAAACAAATGTGCAGTTTGATAAAGGTGTAACAGCAATTGTTGGTCCAAATGGTAGTGGCAAGAGTAATATTACAGATGCAATAAAGTGGGTATTAGGAGAACAATCTGCTAAATCCCTACGTGGTTCAAAAATGGAAGATATTATTTTTTCTGGAGCTGAGCATCGTAAAGCACTAAATTACGCTGAAGTGCAGCTAAGACTCGACAATCAGTCAAACAAACTTAATATAGATGCTTCAGAAGTAGTTGTAACAAGAAGATTGTATCGTAGTGGTGAAAGTGAATATTACTTGAATAATGATCGTGCTAGACTTAAAGATATTACTGATTTATTTTTAGATTCAGGTTTAGGTAAAGAAGCATACAGTATTATTTCTCAAGGTCGTGTGGATGAAATTTTAAATGCTAAACCTGTCGATCGTCGTCAAATTATTGAAGAATCAGCAGGAGTATTAAAATATAAAAAAAGAAAAGCTGAATCATTAAATAAATTAGATCAAACAGAAGACAATTTAAGTCGTGTAGATGATATTTTGTATGATTTAGAAGGTCGAGTAGAGCCCTTAAAAGAAGAAGCAGCGATTGCTAAAGAGTATAAAACATTATCTGAACAAATGACACATAGTGATATTGTGGTTACGGTTAATGACATTACGAGTTATCACAATGATAATCAGCAACTAGATGAGCGTTTGAATGACTTGAAAAGTAAAGAAGCTAGCAAAGAAGGTGAAAAAAGTGAACTATCGCAACATATTCAGCAATTTAAAGGACAACGACAACAAATAGACAATGATATTGAAACACTTAATTATCAACTTGTTAAAGCAACTGAGTCATTCGAAAAATATTCAGGTCAATTAAATGTTCTTGAAGAACGTAAAAAAAATCAATCAGAGACAAATGCAAGATATGAAGAAGAGCAGCTAAATTTAAATGAACAATTAACTAATATTAAAGAAGAACGACAAGAATGTTCAACGACATTACAGGCATTACAAGATAAACAAAAAGCACTTAACAGTGAAATTAAAATATTAGAAGAGCAATTATATATTTCAGATGAAGCACACGATGAAAAATTAGAACAAATTAAGAATGATTACTATACATTAATGTCACAACAATCTGATGTTAATAATGATATTCGTTTTTTAAAACATACAATAGATGAAAATGAAGCTAAAAAGTCGCGCTTAGATTCAAGATTAGTAGAAGTATATGAACAACTTAAATCTATTCAACAACAAATCACATCAGTTGATAAGGAATATAAACAAGCGAAAAAAGATATGGGCCAAGTTGAAAAAGAAATTAAGATACTTGAGCAAAATTTGACTAAAACAAAGCAATCACAACATGAATATGAAGAAAAGTTATATCAAGCTTATCGTTACACTGAAAAAATGAAAACAAGAATTGATAGTTTAGCTTCTCAAGAAGAAGATTATACATATTTCTTTAATGGAGTTAAACATATATTAAAGGCTAAGAATAAAGAGTTGTCTGGCATACACGGAGCAGTAGCTGAAATTATAGAAGTTCCTTCAAAATTAACACAAGCAATTGAAACCGCGTTAGGGGCATCCTTACAACATATCATAGTTGATACTGAAAAAGATGGACGTAACGCCATTAAGTTCTTGAAAGACAAAGGGCTTGGTAGAGCGACATTTTTACCGTTAAATGTCATACAGAGTCGAACGATAGCATCTGATATTAAAATGATTGCACAACAAGCAAATGGTTTTATTAGCGTAGCATCCGAAGCAGTAACAGTAACATCAACGTATCAACAAATCATTGATAACTTATTGGGAAATACGATTATAGTTGATAATTTAAAAAATGCTAATGACTTAGCAAGAGCAATTAAATATCGTACACGTATTGTTACGTTAGAAGGAGATATCGTTAATCCAGGTGGTTCAATGACTGGTGGTGGTGCTAGAAAGACTAAGAGCATCCTATCTCAAAAAGATGAATTAACAACGATGCGTAAGCAGTTACAAGATTATTTACGTCAAACTGAAGCGTTTGAACAACAGTTTAAAGATATAAAAGAACAGAGTGATGAATTAAGTGAACAATATTTCGATAAGAGTCAAACTTATAATGCACTTAAAGAGCAAGTTCATCATTATGAATTAGATTTAGATCGCTTGACTACTCAAGAAACTCAGATTAAAAATGAGCATGAGGAATTTGAATTTGAGAAAAATGATGGCTATGCAAGTGAAAAAAGTAAGCAAACATTAAATGATAAAGAACAACAACTTGCAAATATTCAGCAGCAGTTAAAACATCTTGAAGAAGAAATAGAGCGTTATACACAATTATCAAAAGAAGGTAAAGAGAATACGACTCAAACTCAGCAACAACTACATCAAAAGCAATCTGATTTGGCGGTAATTAAAGAACGCATTAAATCTCAAAAAGAATCAATAGAGCGTTTAAATAATCAACAACAAGCAACTGAAAATCAATTAACTGAATTGAAAGAGAAGATTGCTTTCTTTAACTCAGATGAAGTAATGGGTGAACAAGCATTTAATAAAATTCAACAACAAATTACTAATGCAGAAGAAGAAAGACAAGAATTATCTTTAAAATTAGCTGACTTAAAACAACAAAGAATCGATGTCAATCAGCAAGTTGAACAATTGGAAGATCAGTTACAAGTGTGTCATCAAGATATATTATCTATCGAAAATCATTATCAAGATGTTAAATCACAACAATCTAGATTAGATGTCCTAATTAGTCATGCTATCAATCATTTAAATGACGATTATAATTTAACTTTTGAAAAAGCAAAAGCTGACTATCACAGTGAAGAAGATATTGAAAGTTTACGTAAAAAAGTTAAGTTGACTAAAATGTCAATTGAAGAATTAGGACCAGTTAACTTAAATGCAATTCAACAATATGATGAACTAAATGAACGATACACCTTTTTAAATGAGCAAAGAATGGATTTACGACAAGCTAAAGAAACATTAGAACAAATTATAAATGAAATGGACCAAGAAGTTATTGGAAGATTTAAAGAAACATTTCATGCCATTGAAAGACACTTCACTAGTGTATTTAAGCAATTATTTGGTGGTGGAGATGCAAAACTAACGTTAACAGATGATAATTATTTAACTGCTGGTGTTGATATTAATGTACAACCTCCAGGCAAAAAATTACAACATTTATCTCTTTTAAGTGGTGGTGAACGCGCTTTAACAGCCATTGCATTATTATTTGCGATTTTAAAAGTGAGATCGGCGCCGTTTGTTATTTTAGATGAAGTTGAAGCGGCGTTAGATGAAGCAAATGTCATTCGTTATGCTAGATATTTAAATGATTTGTCAGAACAGACTCAATTTATCGTTATCACACACCGTAAAGGTACGATGGAATTTTCAGATCGACTATACGGTGTCACAATGCAAGAATCAGGAGTAACTAAATTAGTAAGTGTTAATTTAAATACTATAGACGATATACTCAAGGAGGAACAGTAATGAGCTTTTTTAAACGTTTAAAGGATAAATTTACTACAACAAAAAAAGATGAAGAACAAGTACAAAGTAATTTACCTAAAACTGAGGATCAACAATCATTATCAGAACCACAACAATCTAATGAAGCAGAAGTTGAAGTACCAAAGAAAAAACCACGTAAACTGAGTGAAGCTGATTTTGATGATGATGGCTTAATATCTATTGAAGATTTTGAAGAGATTGAAGCCCAAAAAATGGGTGCTAAGTTTAAAGCTGGTTTAGAAAAATCTAGACAAAATTTCCAAGAACAGTTAAATAATTTAATTGCAAGATATCGTAAAGTTGATGAAGATTTCTTCGAAGCACTAGAAGAGATGTTAATTACTGCCGATGTCGGTTTTAATACGGTAATGACTTTAACAGAAGAACTGCGCAGTGAAGCACAACGTCGAAATATTCAAGACACTGAGGATTTACGTGAAGTTATCGTAGAAAAAATTGTTGAAATTTACCATCAAGAAGATGATAATTCTGAAGCAATGAACTTAGAAGATGGACGATTAAATGTCATTCTTATGGTAGGAGTTAACGGTGTTGGTAAGACTACAACAATTGGTAAACTTGCTTATCGTTATAAAATGGAAGGTAAAAAAGTGATGTTAGCTGCTGGTGACACTTTTAGAGCAGGAGCAATTGAACAATTAAAAGTATGGGGAGAACGTGTTGGCGTTGAGGTAATAAGTCAAAGTGAAGGTTCAGATCCTGCTGCTGTTATGTACGATGCTATCAATGCGGCTAAAAATAAAGGTATAGATATTCTAATTTGTGATACAGCTGGTCGTTTACAAAACAAGACAAATTTAATGCAAGAATTAGAAAAAGTTAAGCGTGTTATTGGTAGAGCTGTACCAGAAGCACCTCATGAAGTATTACTATGTTTAGATGCAACTACTGGTCAAAATGCATTATCACAAGCACGTAATTTTAAAGATGTTACAAATGTATCTGGTATTGTTTTAACAAAATTAGATGGAACTGCTAAGGGTGGTATTGTATTAGCTATTAGAAATGAATTGCACATACCAGTTAAATATGTTGGTTTAGGTGAACAACTTGATGACCTACAACCATTTAATCCTGAAAGTTATGTTTATGGCTTATTTGCAGATATGATTGAACAAAACGAAGAAATTGATAGTGTAGCTGATAATTTTGAACAATCAGAGGATAATGATCATGAGTCAAAATGATTTAGTAAAAACATTACGCATGAATTATTTGTTTGATTTTTATCAATCATTGTTAACTAATAAACAACGTAACTATTTAGAGTTATTTTATCTTGAAGATTATTCTTTAAGTGAAATCGCTGATACTTTTGATGTGAGTAGGCAAGCAGTTTATGATAATATAAGAAGAACTGGCGATTTAGTTGAGGATTATGAAGCCAAATTGGCATTATATCAAAAGTTTGAACAACGACAAGCAATATATAAAGAAATGAAACGTCATTTAAATGATACGAAAAAAATAGCACAATATATTCAACAATTAGAAGAATTAGAATAGAGAGATAGGGGGCATATTTTATGGCATTTGAAGGCTTATCAGAACGTTTACAAGCAACGATGCAGAAAATGCGTGGTAAAGGTAAGTTAACTGAAGCAGATATTAAAACAATGATGCGAGAAGTTAGATTAGCATTATTAGAAGCCGACGTTAACTTCAAAGTTGTGAAAGAATTTATCAAAACAGTTTCAGAGCGTGCCTTAGGTTCAGATGTAATGCAATCATTAACACCTGGACAACAAGTCGTGAAAATTGTACAAGACGAGTTAACTCAATTAATGGGTGGAGAAAATACATCCATTACAATGGCTAACAAACCACCAACTGTAGTCATGATGGTTGGTTTACAAGGTGCTGGTAAAACGACAACTGCTGGTAAATTAGCATTATTAATGCGCAAAAAATATAACAAAAAACCGATGCTAGTTGCAGCAGATATTTATCGTCCTGCAGCTATTGATCAACTTCAAACTGTAGGTAAACAAATTGATATTCCTGTTTATAGTGAAGGAGATCAAGTTAAACCTCAACAAATTGTTACTAATGCATTACAACATGCTAAAGAAGAACATTTAGATTTTGTTATTATTGATACAGCTGGACGTTTGCATATTGATGAAGCGTTAATGAATGAACTTCAAGAAGTGAAAGAAATTGCGCAACCAAATGAAATAATGTTAGTTGTTGACGCAATGACAGGTCAAGATGCAGTTAATGTTGCAGAATCATTTGATAATCAATTAGATATCACTGGTGTAACATTAACTAAACTTGATGGTGATACACGTGGTGGTGCGGCATTATCAATTCGTTCTGTAACTCAAAAACCAATTAAATTTGTTGGTATGAGTGAAAAATTAGATGGTTTAGAATTATTCCATCCTGAACGTATGGCATCTCGTATTTTAGGCATGGGTGATGTCCTAAGTTTAATTGAAAAAGCTCAGCAAGACGTTGACCAAGAAAAAGCTAAAGATTTAGAGAAAAAAATGCGTGAATCATCATTCACATTAGATGACTTTTTAGAGCAATTAGATCAAGTTAAAAATTTAGGTCCATTAGATGATATTATGAAAATGATTCCAGGCATGAATAAGATGAAAGGCTTGGATAAATTAAATATGAACGACAAACAAATCGATCATATTAAAGCCATTATTCAATCTATGACTAAAGAAGAACGACATAATCCAGACACGTTAAATGTGTCACGTAAGAAAAGAATTGCTAAAGGTTCTGGACGTTCATTACAAGAAGTAAATCGCCTAATGAAACAATTCAATGATATGAAGAAAATGATGAAACAATTCACTGGTGGCGGTAAAGGTAAAAAAGGTAAACGTAATCAAATGCAAAATATGCTAAAAGGAATGAATTTACCGTTTTAATTAGTGATATTGCTAAAAGTTACAATGTGAAAGTTGATAATGAAATATTTGGTAAAGAAAAAACTCTTTACAAATTACTTAGCACCTGTTAATATTATTTCTTGTAGAAAATAAATAATAAAACAGATTTAAAGGAGATTTTATAAATGGCAGTTAAAATTCGTTTAACACGTTTAGGTTCAAAAAGAAATCCATTCTATCGTATCGTAGTTGCAGATGCACGTTCACCACGTGATGGTCGTATCATCGAACAAATCGGTACTTATAACCCAGCGAGCGTTAATGCTCCTGAAATTAAAGTTGATGAAGCGTTAGCTTTAAAATGGTTAAAAGATGGCGCGAAACCAACTGATACAGTTCACAATATCTTATCCAAAGAAGGTATTATGAAAAAATTCGACGAACAAAAGAAAGCTAAATAATTAGCTTAAGCACTTGTCGAAATATTAATTTAAGACTTATCATTCAACTTAATATATTGATGTAAATGAGACGTGAATATATATGTTATCATAAGTGAAGGGTACCAGTATGGTGCCCTTTTTATTTGATTAAAAGGAAATATAGTGTCGTTAAAAAGTATGTAAAAAAATGTGGGAGTGGGACAGAAATAAATTTTATATAAAATTTATTTCGTAGATGCCCGTCTTGCACATTAATGTAAAATCCACACATGGATTTTTGATGACGGGTCCCTGTATTGTCTGAAAAAACTGACTAACCAGTTTTTTTGTGTTGGGTCCCTTCCACCCCGGCAAGACTGACTAGGTTTTCAAAATGGTGATTTATCAACATTTTGAAAACCAGACAGTTACTGCCAAATGCTTAAATTTAAGTGTAAAATACATTTTGTCCCAGGCTCAAATACTGATAAAATTTGGATGAATTTTAAGTCACTGTCAAAATTGACAACGGAAGTCAATCGTGAGATTGTAAAGCGGTATAAATATAAACAAAAATATAAAGCTTGAATGTTCAAAGTAAAGAAGAATGATATGTTTATTGTGAGATAGAATGTTATTTTAAAAAATTGTTGGAGGGTAAAATATATGAAAGTTGAAGTTGGTCAAATTGTAAATACACATGGAATTAAAGGTGAATTGAAAGTTAAATCCAATTCAGACTTTACAGATATTCGCTTTCAGCCAGGTGAAACTTTGACGATATCACATAACAAACAAGATATTGATTATGTGGTAAAATCGCACCGTATCCATAAAGGATTACACATGTTGACTTTTGAAGGTATTACTAATATTAATGAAATTGAACATCTTAAAGGTAACCTTATTTATCAAGAACGAGATCATGACGATATTGAATTAGGTGAACATGAATTTTATTATTCAGATATCATTGGTTGTACCGTCTTTGATGATCAAGAGACGCCTATTGGTCGTGTTATTGATATTTTTGAAACAGGTGCGAATGACGTATGGGTGGTTGAAGGAGCGAAAGAATATTTAATTCCTTATATTGCAGATGTTGTTAAAGACATTGATATTGATAACAAAAAAATTATTATTACTCCAATGGAAGGACTACTGGACTAATGAAAATTGATTATTTAACACTTTTTCCAGAAATGTTTGATGGTGTGCTGAATCATTCAATTCTAAAAAGGGCTCAAGAACGAGAACTTTTACAAGTAAATACAGTTAATTTTAGAGATTATTCAATTAATAAGCATAATCAAGTTGATGACTACCCTTATGGTGGAGGTCAAGGTATGGTCCTAAAACCAGAACCAGTGTTTAATGCGATGGCAGATTTAGCAGTTAGTGACAATACACGTATCATATTAATGTGCCCACAAGGTGAACCGTTTACGCAACGTAAAGCAGAAGAATTAAGTCACGCTGAGCATATCGTATTTATTTGTGGTCACTATGAAGGGTATGACGAGCGTATAAGAACGAACTTAGTAACTGATGAAATTTCTATAGGAGATTATGTATTAACTGGTGGAGAATTGCCTGCGATGACAATGACTGATGCAATTGTAAGACTGATTCCTGGTGTGCTAGGGAACGAACAATCTCATCAAGATGATTCATTTTCAGATGGTTTGTTAGAATTTCCACAATATACTAGACCACGAGAATTTAAAGGATTAACAGTACCAGATGTTTTATTATCAGGAAATCATGCTCATATTGAACAATGGAGACATGAACAAAAGTTAATTCGTACCTATCATAAAAGACCTGATTTACTTGAAAGTTATCCATTGACTGAACAAGACAAAGATTTTCTAGAAAAATATAAATTAGAATTGAAAAAAGAATAGCATTATGCTAACATAATTTAAGTGTGAAAACACGAATAATCACTATGCTCCGCTGCTATATATTTGTCTAGGCAAGAACATAGGGTGAAGAGGAGAATTTATAATGACAAACCATAAGTTAATTGAAGCAGTAACAAAATCACAATTACGTACAGATTTACCAAACTTCCGTCCAGGTGACACTTTACGTGTACACGTACGTATAATCGAGGGTACTCGTGAACGTATCCAAGTATTCGAAGGTGTTGTAATCAAACGTCGTGGTGGCGGAGTTTCTGAAACGTTTACAGTTCGTAAAATTTCATCAGGTGTTGGTGTGGAACGTACATTCCCATTACACACTCCAAAAATTGAAAAAATCGAAGTTAAACGTCGTGGTAAAGTACGTCGTGCTAAATTATATTACTTACGTAGTTTACGTGGTAAAGCTGCTAGAATCCAAGAAATTCGTTAATCAGCAATTATCAAAAACTATAATTGAGTTTGATATGATGCAATTCAAAAAGCCATCTAGATCACTTTTAACAAGTGATTTAGATGGTTTTTTTGGTGTGTTAATTTATATTATGTCACTATTTTCTATGACTTATAAATCATTTTATTACGACAGGTACCTTATGTCGTAAAACATTTAAAGTGTAATATATCCTAATTATCTTTACGTTGTAACAACTTTGGTATAAATATTATGGCTACTATGCTTAAAAAGATACCAACTAAACTTATAAAAATTAATAATTTAATATGAGGAGATTGATAACTTAAATTAATATGTGTAGATCCTTTTGATACTTTTATTCCTGTCATGATGCCATTGACAGCTTCAACTTTTAACTTGTGACCATGTTCATCTTGTGCTTGCATCCCTTTTGCATAAGTCATAGGTAAGACGATGTAACCTTCATCGTTTTGATGTTTTGTAATTGTAAAGCTGCGTTTATTTTTAGTTACTTGAACAGGTGTAGTATGTTTAGAAGCCTCTTTTAAAGTTTGATAATCTTCTCCATAAATTCCTTTTAAATTTAAGCGATATTGTCCTTTTGGTAATGCGATGTGAATATTGCTATCTGATTTAATACGCATTGTAACAGGTGTAACGAATCGACGATATTGATATGTTAATGGATTACGCCTTTGAACATAGTGATTTACTTTTACATCATAAGCTTTATCAGGAGACAATAATTCGATATCCATTTCGACGTATAGGTCTTGATATCGTTGTGCTAATGACTTTGGTAAGGTGATAGTTAAACCACCATTATGTTTATTAACTCGTAAATGATGTTTAGATTGCCATTGCGCATTTTTCGTACTAGTGTGCGCTTTCGATAATAGATTAGTATTTGCTTTAAAATGTCTATTGCTTACCGTTTTATCAGATAATACAACGCCTTGTAGCATGGCTTGTTCTTTATCTAGAGGTGATTTTAAGTCACTATTATTAAAAATGTTATTCGTAATATGTGCACTTGGATAATTAATTGTATTTTTTGAATGAACCCAGGTTGTATCATTATCAGAAACAGTTTGCTTTATTTTAAAGCCATATGGGATTGTTTTGTCATGATACTTACGTAGACGATCTTGTACATTCCACAAAGCCATTAGATTAGCTCGATCACCTAGTAATCTATACGTACTATTTTTGTCAGTAGGCATATTGATTTGTAGTTGATTATCGTAATAATTCAATATTTTACCATCGAAAATACTTGAATATAAGGAAATACCATTATAGTGATAAATGAAAGGTGAGTTAAGTGCATAACCAGACATATAATCAATTCTATTAAGCGCGTCATCATTAGCGTTATTGATATTGCTTATTGTCTTATCTAATATAGGACTTCGATAGTTACTTGAATTTACAGTATTTTTATTTTGTAAATAAGGTTCAATAGCTCTTACTTTATTTTCTTGTAAAATTAACATTTGTTGACCTAATATGAGTAATACTAATGATATATATAATATCTGTCTCTTATACAC
>NZ_PPQR01000090.1 GCF_002902085.1 Staphylococcus simiae | reverse complement strand
AGATTCCCTACTGCTGCCTCCCGTAGGAGTCTGGACCGTGTCTCAGTTCCAGTGTGGCCGATCACCCTCTCAGGTCGGCTATGCATCGTTGCCTTGGTAAGCCGTTACCTTACCAACTAGCTAATGCAGCGCGGATCCATCTATAAGTGATAGCAAGACCATCTTTCACTATTGAACCATGCGGTTCAATATATTATCCGGTATTAGCTCCGGTTTCCCGAAGTTATCCCAGTCTTATAGGTAGGTTATCCACGTGTTACTC
>NZ_PPQR01000089.1 GCF_002902085.1 Staphylococcus simiae | reverse complement strand
AAAATATAGTTATAACAACTGAATTATGACTTTATTCTCTTGTTGTATTATAACTTTATTGTATAATAATATTATTAAATTTTATAATTTATGATTTTAATTGGGAGGCAATAAAGTGATTTCTTTTGAAAATGATTATTTAGAAGGTGCGCACGAAAAGGTATTACAACGTTTAATAGATACCAATTTAGTACAAGCTGCTGGTTATGGCTTTGATCAATTTACTCAACAAGCCATCGATAATATTAAAACTGTAATAAACTGTCCTGAAGCAACGATTCGATTTTTAGTTGGTGGTACACAAACGAATCAAGTTGTCATTAATTCTGTATTAAAAAGTTTTGAAGGTGTTATTTCGGCTGATAGTGGTCATGTAGCCGTACATGAAGGTGGTGCTATTGAATTTAGTGGTCATAAAGTTCTAACTATTCCATCTCATGCTGGAAAAATATTACCTCAAGATGTGAAACAATACATTGAAACATTTAACTCAGATTTTAAAAAGGATCATATGGTCTTCCCTGGTATGGTATACATTTCCCATCCGACTGAATATGGTACGTTATATTCTAAAGAAGAATTAAAAGAGTTATCAGACGTTTGTCGTCATTATAACTTACCTTTATTTATGGATGGTGCACGTTTAGGCTATGGTTTGATGAGTGATAATAGTGATTTAACAATAGAAGATATTGCTAAATATTGTGACATATTCTATATAGGTGGCACGAAAATCGGAGCATTATGTGGTGAAGCAATTGTCTTCACTAAAAATAATGAACCGGCAAACTTTACAACTTTAATTAAGCAACATGGTGCATTATTAGCAAAAGGACGTTTGACTGGCATACAATTTTTAGAATTATTTACTGATGACTTATATTTTAAAATTAGTAAGCATGCAATTAACATGGCACGAAAAGTCAAACAAGGTTTTATCGATAAAGGATATCAACTTTACTTTGATTCACCTACAAATCAACAATTTATCATTTTACATGAAGACAAAATAAAAGAATTAGAACAAAAAGTTAAATTTGCAATATGGGAAAAATACGACGATAATCATCGAGTTGTTCGATTTGCTACAAGTTGGGCAACAACAGAAGAACAGGTCGAGAAATTATTGTCTTTAATATAATTAATTAAGGAGTACGCTTGAGTGCTCCTAGTTTTATAATCCATGAATTTACCAATGATTTAGTATATGTTAAAAGTTGAATTTATATATTTTTGAAAGTAAAAATTTCTGTGTAAGTTTTATCAATGTGAGACTAAGAAAAATTTTTACATTAGTTGTTTGTCGTCGTTAGTACTAACTTTTGCGTTGTAAGATGACTCAGTGTGTTGATTATCATCAAACTGGTGATTAACTTGTTCTGCCATGAGAGCAACCTCCGTTTATAGTCTGTCGACTTATTCCATTCCAGCTTTTATAACGTCATCAGTATGTTTTGGACAATAAAAATTAACCTTCACATTGGAAGGTAAAATTGGGTATAAAATTAGCATCACTTTCTCTTTATCTGTGTAGAAAGGATGCTATTTTAAGCTAATATCTTGATATCTTTTATTAGTTCATCATCAATAGTACAAAACTCACTATTGGTCTCTAAATCCATTGAAAAATTTCCAGAATCATTTTCAAATGGATTATCATAGTCAAATACAAAACCTGTAAGTACTTTTCCATCTTTCAATGTTACTTCTACATCGTGACCATAAGCATTAGGTATTCTCAACATTATTTCTCCTTTCTAATATGCGGAACAATATGTACTCCAGTTTTAGAATAGTGAACTTTTGCTATTGTAGTTTCCGAATATTTATTTGTTACATAAACTTTGCCAATAATTTTGCCAAAATCAATAATCTCTTTGTTGTTAAATTTTCCATTTAATGTCAATAAAATTCCAGTATTAGCTTTTTTTATAATCAAATTATTTAATTCTTCATTAGACAAGGTAGTAAAGCTTGGTAATTTAGAACCATTTTCTTTTGCAAATTTCCTATTTCGCTCATATAGTTCATGCCCTTTTTGATGTCTGTTTTGTTTTTCATGGTTTAATTCTAACTTTATTCTACCATCTTTAATCATTTCTAGCATTTCTTTTTAGCGTTTTGTTGTAATTCTTCACTATCATCTTCTAGCTTATATTTACCTTTGCGTTCTTTAAAGAATTGGTCTCGCCAATTGCCAACGTGTGGAACGGTAGTACTACGACAAAACGGATGCCAAAGTTATTGATGACACTTTTATGTTTTTATGTTATGAATATATCAAAAGCTCTCTTTTTAGTGCAAAATCAATCTGACAGTTTAAATGGAGACCAATAACTGCTGGGTAATAAAAATATATAGTACTGGTTTAAACCGTTAATATCCAAAGTAATTCTAATAATGAAAAGAATATCCAAGACTTATCACCATATCTTTGAAGTGAACCCAAAAAGTTAGATTTTAGGTCTAACTTTTTGGGTTCACTTCACTTTCCACATTTATTACTTCTTTATTATTTAATGCATCTTTAGCCATATGAATTGTATCTTTATATTTTAAAACAAATTTGGTGACCCATTTCTACAATCACCAACACATAATAAAATGGAATTAGGTGGACAAAAAGTGGACAAACACTAATTTTAAAAGTTAAAATCAGTATTTCTGTGCACCTAAAATTAAATTTCACACCAAAAAAGAGCTAAAGCGAAATCGCTCTAGCCCTTGATATTACTAAACTCATCCCGTTTTGTTTAGCGTATTAATATTGTTTCATATACTGCTCGCGCTCCCATTCGGACACTTGGGTGCGGTATTTAAAAATGGGAGTTATTCACTTTTTTAGATATTAAAATCGCATAATGACAAGGTTTTTATATCATTAAATTTCATTATTTATTAATATAACTTGACCAATTACTTGACCGTTTTTTTAAAATTAAAAATTTGGTCAAGAAAATAGGCTCTATCTCTTGATACATAAGAGTTAGAGCTTTATTTTCAATCTTCATTATTTCTTTCTAATTCTTTTTGATAATTGTAGAGCTTTTCGTCATTTAATAAACCTAGTCTATCTAATTTTGACTTACCTAACCTTAATTGTTTAATAGTTGCTTCATTAACTCCTGTATCTTTACTTATTTGATATGCACTTATATTTGAATTAAGTAACTTAATTATTTCATTTCTCATTTAAAACACAGCCTTAACAAAAGATATTATCATTACGATTAACAATAAGCCTAGTACAAATTCAATTTTTTCTTTTTTATTAGTTTTTCTTAGATTGTAATTTACTTTCATTGTTTACAAATAAATGAAGAGCGTTTTATAATATATATGACAGGGAGGTTACCCTCCCACAATTAGTTAAGTTCAAAAGCTATCTCGATTATGATAACGGCCAAGTTAATTTTTATCGAGAATGTTAAGCTTTTGAGCTTTTTTGGTCTCTTCATTTATTTTTCCTCACTTCTAATAAGTGTATTACTATTACACGTTATTTTTCTAACGTAATCAATGTTTTTTATCTTTTTTTAAAATAACCGCATCATTTAGATACGGTTGTAATCTTAATCATTAATAATTCTTAACAATTCATAATTATTATAGCTTCTGTTACGCTTTTTACTTTTCTCTTCATAAATTAAATCTAATTCAGCCAATTTTTTTAATGCTCTTCTTACAGTTGGTTGAGAGTAAGATGTTATTTCTGATGCTCTTTTAACTGTTATTTTTGGCTCTTGAAACATTAAGAACCATAGACTTATTTCAGATTTGGCTTTTAATCGTTTTACGCCATTAGTATATAGTTTTTCGGATTTTTCAATTTTTTTTAATATACTGTTAATCATTCTTTCACTAGCATTAAGGAAAAACATTATCCAACCTTCCCAATCACTATTTTTAGATCTCACACCATTTAGTAAATCATAGTATCTAGCTTTTTCTTTTTCTAATTCTTCACTAACAAAGAATACTGGTTTATCTATGACACCTGTATTTACTAACATTAAAATAATTAAAATTCTCCCTAACCTACCATTTCCATCAAGAAAAGGATGAATAGACTCAAATTGGGCGTGTGTGATAGCTGTTCTTATTAATGGGTCAGCATCAAAATTAAAGCACGTATCGTTAGTATTTACTACTAAACTATTATGTTCTAAACCATTCATAAAGTATTCTAAGTTGGTCATATAGTCATCAATTTGATTTGCTTCAATTGGTATATAAGTCGCATTTTCAATTTTATTATCAGGACCTATAAAATTCTGTATTTTTCTAAAATTGCCTGGATCTTTCTCTTTACCTCTCGTTCCTTCTAATAATATAGCATGTAACTTTTTTATTAGATTTGAGGAAATTGGCATATTTTTATTTTTGATTTGATCATACCCATAGGTTAATGCATCCATATAGTTAAGTACTTCTTTAACTTCATTACTTTGTCTTTTCTCCATTTTTTCTTCTAATAGCTCATCAAATGTAACTTGAGTTCCCTCAATTTTAGTTGATTCTAATGACTCTCTCATACTCATTATATTTATAAAGTTATCATTGACTATTGCGTGTGATAGCTCACTATTCATTTTGCCTAACTTCATATTAATTTCAGATACTTTAATATATATTTTTAATGCAACACTATTAGAAACACTTACTGGAAGTTTTTCGATACCTTTTAACGTCATTTTATTACCTCCATTTTCTTAATATTAATAATTATAGCAATTTAAGAAAATAAAACAATAATTTCTTTCTTATTGAAATCAAAATAATGTAAGAAACATATTTCGATTTTTAAAATAGAATGTAAATATTTTGATATATTATCAGTCAATGAATTCACGAAAAAGACAGCCATTTTTGACTGTCCTAATATTTAGTATTAATATTTGTCTTCTGCTTCAATTTCCTTTTGATAATTGTAAAGCTTTTCAGCATTTAATAAACCTAGTCTATCTAATTTTGACTTACCTAACCTTATTTGTGTTCGATTTCTTTGTCAAAAACATCTTTTGCAAATTTTGATAGTATTTCAGCATTTTTTAAAGACAAATTATCTAATGACCTATCACCAGTTCTCATTCTATAAATGGTACTTTGTGGCACGCCAGTTTGTTTTGATATATACAAACTACTCAATTCACTATCAAACAATTTTTGTATTATTTCTCTCATTTAAACACCACCCATATAATAAGAAATATGATTGACCACGCTATTAATCCAATAACAAATTCTGCTTTTGTAGATTTTCTTATGTTTATTTTCATATGATTCAAATGAAGATTATGTTATATTTAATTTGAAGAGGGACTTGCCCCTCAACTGTTTAGTACTCAAAAGCTATCTCAATTTGTAAAACCACCAAGTTTAATTTGATTGAGAATTTAAAGCTTTTGGGTGCTTTTATTTTTATCTTCATTCCCTTACCTCCTAAATACATTGTACTATGCCTTATGGCATAATTCAATACTTTTCGTTCACCTTTTTTAATTTTTTGCATAAAAAAAGGCAGTCGCAATGACTACCCTTCACTAATTATTTATACTCTTCTTCTACTTCAATCGTATGTTTATGTACCCAACCGTTATTGCTTGGTGAATATGTTCGGCACCAAATATTACCTTGTGGATCTTCAATTTCTTCATAAATATAAACAATAGCTCCCGCTTCAAGTACATCTTTTTCTCTCGCAAAACTGTAATTATTGAAACTACTTCCAGCACGTTCTCGTAATGATGCATCATACTTTATTGTGCCTCTATAATATGGTTCTTCTGACCACACTTTTACACGTTTACACCCAACTGGTTTCTTTTCAACAACGTCTTCATCTTCAGATTGTTGATTAACTACTTGTTTTGTTTCAATACTGTCGTCCGTACCATCAATATATTTTTGTACTAATTCATCAATCACATTTACTGCGTCTCTATCATATCCACATGCTGATAATGCATTTCCAGGATCTTGTTTATCATCTTGTATGTCTTGATGACCTGGTGCTTTATGCCAATGATCAATATCCCATGAATCAAACAACACAGCATTAATACGGGCAAAGTTATCAAGTGCTTTTAATGAACGTTCACGGTCTCCAGGAAAATAACATAATTCTCCACCAAATGCAGCATCGTTTGCATCATCACCAAAATAATAATTATCTGTTGGCGTATTATATAAACATGCCATGTTTTTTATCAATTGGCACAGTGATAATGCATTCTTTGTCATCTACAAAGAAATGAGCTGATGACGTTGAATTCCAATCTTCATTGTACGTATTACAATAATAGTCAGCGTTTTGTTGAGCCGTACTATTGGGATTACCTGTGTCGTGATACACACCAAAAATAGGTTTACCTGTATCTAATTGTTGTCCTGTTCGTCTTGTTCCATATGGAATAAATTGTGTGTAAACTGGTACACCATTCCATTCATCTAAATAAGTTTTAGCCATATAAATCACTCCTTAAAAATGTGCATAAAAAATACGACTGATATCGTCGTTTACTTGTCGTCATTATTCAATTTTTCAGAAATAATCAATCTCTTTTTCAATTGTTCTGGGATTGGTACACCTAAAATCACAGCATTTTCTACAATACTTGTTGCTTCTGCGATAATTAAGAAAATAACAGAGCTATTTACTAAAAATCCATCTAGTCTAAATATGATGTCTAAAGCATTGGCAACTAGTACGATACATAAATAAGCGATTTTTTTAATATAACCACTAATTGCTTTGTGACTCCATGTATAAATTTCTTCAACACTAAATTTATACATCTTAATGTTTGAACCAACATTCATTGGTAGTTTATTCGTAACACCTAATACTTCTAATAACTTGACAATGTTATTACCAAATCTATTCGCAAAATCAATAGACTTAGCTTGTCCTAAATCTTGACTAGTAATTTGAGTCATAAGTTTATACCTCCTAAAAATTATTTAAATAAATTAATGTTCTTTGCAATCGCTTGCTGTCTTTCAACATCATCTTTAATTGCCATAATATCTTGTTTAGATAGGCTAGATTGTTGATAATTCACTGGTGTCTCTTGTCTTAATGCCTTTTCAACATTAGCTTGAACCATTTTGTTTAACAAATTCGCAAAGATATCTACATTTTTCTTTGTTTGTTCAGCATTCGCAGTGACTAAAATATCTAATAAATCTTCGTCAACAACTTCAATACCAGTTTGATTAAGCATTGAACGTGCTTCTTGTTTCATTTGGCTCTTAGCATCTTTGGTTTTATATGTTTCTAATTCTTTGAGCAATTTTTCATTTTCGTATTGTAATTGTTGATCTTTATTCATTTTCGCTAGTTTCTGTGCTTCAGCGATAGCATCTTTAATCTTCTCATCAGTTTTACGTTGCTCACGAGCAACGCGCTCCTGAATCAATTTCGTCACTTCTTCTTGCGTAAATGTCTTTTCGGTCGTTTGTTGCTTGTCGTCGTTAGTACTAACTTCTGCGTTGTGAGATGACTCAGTGTGTTGAGTATCATCAACATGATTATTAACTTGTTCTGCCATGAGAGCAACCTCCGTTTATAGTCTGTCGACTTATTCCATTACAGCTTTTATAGCGTCATCAGTATGTTTTGGACAATAAAAAATAACCTTCACATTGGAAGGTTAAAATTAGGTATAAAAATAGCACCACTTTCTATTTATCTGTGTAGAAAGGATGCTTATTAATACCATGCAACAAGTTGTGTTTTTGGATATTCATTATTTTTGATATTTTCACTAATTCTATATATAGCATGTCCTAAATATGTACTTGTGTCTTTGTCATAATCTGATCTATTAGCCTGTAATACTTCCAAATCATCAATCCTTATTTCAATAGTACCAAATACTTTTTCGTTTTCTGGATAATAGTTATAAATAACACTGTTCTTTTTCTTTTTAATTAATTTTAAATCTAACACTGTTGCTGCCCCCGATCTATTACTTATAATTATCTTTTTTGAGTTCTTTATTATAGTTATATCTTTTCTCTACAATATTATGAGCTTGTTTATAACTAAAATTATACTTATTCATTAAATAATGTTCAAGAGCTTCATGACGCAACATTATTATATCTGCTTTTTTTATATTTTTTCCTTCTCTTAATCTTTGCCAACTGTTCGCCATTTCAAAATCTGGATCGAAATTTGTTTTGCCCTTTGCTAATGTGTACTCATTTTCAAATATGTGCTCATATACTCGTTTTATTGTCCTGTCTTTTAAGCCAGAATTCTTCGAAATTATTTTGATTTCTATTTTTTTATTTCTTCGTCGAACAGATTCATAATACATATTGGCATGATTAAATCTTTTTTTCATATATGGATCATTTTTATCATTCAATGCACCTGATTGTTTAATATTATTATCTTCATCTTCTAACCTATACTTACCTTTACGTTCTTTAAAGAATTGGTCTCGCCAATTGCCAACGTGTGGGACGGTAGTACTGCGACAAAATGGGTGCATTGGTGGTGCATTAACACCTGGCATCATATCTTTAACTTTAAATACTTCACCATTTAAACTGTGACATAGTTTAGATGTTTTACTATCTATTTTAGCTACGTATTTATATTTAGCATCTTCCCCTAATTCTTTAAGATAAGTTAGTTTTTGAGCTTCTGCTTGAACTCTTGCTGATTCAGTGATTAATAATCGTTTAGCATTAAAGGTGGTTGCATTGGTTTTCTTCTTAAAGGTCGATACAAATTCATTAGGATGCCTGCCTCTTAATACGACATGACTTGTAATACGTTCTACTTCTTTTTGTACTTGTGACATATCTTTCCACAATCGCTTTGACCATGTGACACCTTTAAAGTTACTATTCACTACTGCTTTAACATGTGTGTCGTCAATCCTAACATGCTCTCCTAAGATGCCTGCTTGTCGTTCTACTTCTCTATCAACTGCATCAACAAGTTTATCTTCAATCTTTTGCTCAATATCAATACCTGAACGTTTAACAATCAACTCTAATTGTTGTTTAAGTAACTTCTCTCGTGAAATATTCATCTTAGTGTTATATATTTTTAGTGCTTTATTAGCCTCATCACTAAAGTCTTTCGTTTCAACCAATTTCTTAGCTTGTTGTTGAAAGGCTACAACATCAAATTGATCAGCAACTTTAATAGCATCTTGCATCACTAAACCTTGAGACTTAGCATATTTAGCATAAAATGCAAGTATTTCTCTAGCTATTTCTGCATACATCAACAAAATAATACGCTCAATATCTGTCATTGCTTTAGCATCTTCTTGTGCTTCAGTATCAATAACATTTTGAGCGCGTGTTAACCAATATTCATTTGTTGTCTCAGTCATTTATATCATTCTTTTCATCCTGAGCTACATGTTCATGTTGTGATTTAAATGCATCTTCATAATGGCCATTATTAGATTCTTCCTGCATTTTTTGTAACTCTTCACTAGGATTGTCAATAAATGGTAATAATGACATTCTCGTTTGTTCTGAGATACCTCCATTAAGCGCATTAAACGCCTCAATAGACTCCATTAATGATTTAGGTAGGTTAGGTGTAAACTGAATCGTTATCGTTGAATAATCGTGCTTATAAACACCTGTGAGGTTAATATTATTAAATAGTAATTTATAACGTTTCATGAGACCTTTTTTAAACAAACGTTCTTTAATCGCTCTAATCTGTTCTAAACCAAATAATTTATATTTCATTGATTCACCAGACTGAACACCACTAAAGTTTTCATCATTTAAATCAGGAGTATTAGTATATTTGTGAATATCTCTTTGTAATCTTGTCTTATAAGCTTCTGAGCCATTAACATCATACTGCTTATAGATAAACTTGACATCTGCATGACCTTCAGTACCATTAGAACTTTCACCAGGTTTAATATGAATCATATTAGCTTGTCTAAATTTAACTGCATCATCGCCATTTAATTCTACATTACCAACTATAGCTAACATTGCATCATTGATATCAGTCATATAATTAGCTGTATCTGATTGTGCACTATCGTATAAATCAATCAGGGTTAAAACATTTTCAAAATCACCTTGTTTAAAGCGATCATTGAGATATTCAATAATTGGTACTTCGTTATAGTAATGTGCTTTTTCTTCGCTGATGACTAATTCACCATCTACTTCTTTAAAGTAATAGATTTTTTGTGCTGTATACACCTCTACAATATTAACTTTGTCATTATTGTCATCTGTTACGGTGTAATATCTAACACCAGCTAACACATTTTTATCAATGGAATAATCATAAATAATAAATGTATTTTTAGGATCTAATACCTTAAATCTATCAATATCTTGTTCATCTCTATAAACAATTTCAAACGCTCTACCATAAATCGATAAATCTAAAGCTAAATCACTATTAATAGCATCCACATCATTGATGTCATTCACTTTAATAATTTCTTCATTAGTCTTCTCATCTTTATGAATAATCGTAATTGGATTACCTGTTAAGTAACCAACAATAAAGCGTGATACATATTTAGCATAATTATGAACTGCTCTATGGTCAGCTTTATTCGTCGTGTCATTAACCCTACGTTCAGCTGTTAATATATCTGTATTCCTATTTAAATAATATGCCTCTAACATCTCTAATCGAGGTACCTGTGTATCTTGATGCTTCTTAACTAAGTATTGTAAGTTATCATTTTTAAATAATTCATCTAGTTGTACAATATTGAAATCGTCATTAGCATTCTTAGAGAACTTTGTGTTGTTGTTATCTTGGTTGTATATTGTCATTTGTTCACTTCCTACTAAAATAAACCACGTATCGTTTTTAAATCATTATTATTATTATGAGATTCTTTATTTTTAAAGATTAATTTTGTTATGGCATAACGTAATGCATCAATACAGTGGTTATATGTATCAACTGGCTTGTTGATATATTCGCCAGTATTCTTATCTTTTTGCCATGTGTAATTATCAAATTCTTCAATCGTCTTAAAGCATCGTTCATCAATCACAATGTCAAATTGTTTCAGAAACTGGATACCTGCCATGATGCTGTCTTTACCTTTGATTGCTGCTCTGATTCTATCGACGCCATGTGTTCTAATTTCTGCAATACTTTTTTGTTCTGCACTATCTGCAGTAATAATTTCTTTGTGATAGCCCATATCTTTAATCATTTGAGCAATATCGTTATTTAACATACCTCTTTTGACAAATTCTTCTAGTATGTAAATGTCTTTATTTGCTAAATCAACTTTTACATGAATAAAAGCACTCGGATCATTCACATAACCGAAATCTAATCCGAAGTATGACGGGATTTGTCTTAATTCATCTTTGTTTAATATTCTTATGTCATATTTAGGAAATACAAGTTTATCTAGTGTCGCAAATTCACCTAATGCATAAATCTTATAATACGCCGGATTTCTATTTGCTAATTCTTCTAAGTTGAATTTCGTCTTGTCATCCAAAAATTTATTATCTTTATAACTTGATTGTCTGATAAGTGTATCTTTAAGTGGCGTTTGTGAGGCAAAGAAATACGAATAAACCCAATTCAATTTTGAAACAGGGTTAAACATTAAATATATTTGTTTATCTATGTGTTTACGTTCTCTTAAACGTAATGTGAGTTGTGTATAATCATCCAATGTGAATTCAGAAGCCTCTTCCATGACAATGTCTGATATCCCTTTGATTGATTTAATTTTTTCAGGATTATCTAAACCTTTAAATATAAAAATAGCGCCATTGGGTAATTCAACTTTATTATCCGTTTTATTCCATCTGCACATTTCCCATATTTTAAAGCTCATTAAACAACTTCTAACATCTTCAAATAAACTTTCGCTAATCGTTGCTTGAACTTTACGTAACCAAAGTATTTTACGGGGATATTGCCAATTTCTAAGTGCTTTAATCACGACCTTTTGAACAACTCCGTGTGATTTACCACTTGAACCACCACCATAATGAACCTCAGTAAAGTGTTGATAATCATAAAGTATGTCATAAATATTTTTATTAAAGACGTTATGTGGATTGGTAATATTCAATTTAATCGTCGGCATCATATTCACCAATGGTTATTTCAATATTTCTTTGTGTAATTTCTTGTTTATCAGTCCACATCACATGTCGTTTACCTAATAATTCGGCAGCTTTAATTCTATCTTTTGCGCTAACTTCAATTGTAATTAATTTTTGGGAACCATCACCTGTACCACATAACGTTTGCTCTGTGGTTTCACCGCGCATCACTGAAGTTAGATATTGCAATATTTCATCTTGTTGTGCGATACTTTCTTTTTTTAATTCTTCTAAGCGTTTAGCTACATACGCTTTGACGCTAGCTTTTTCTAGCAACTTATAAGCATGTGTACGGCTATATGCTTTACTATATCCTGCAATCATAGCAGCTTGCGACACATTACCACTCTTAATATATTCATCAGCAAATTTCTGTTGCTTTAAACTCAATTTCATTTCATATATCACCACTCTCACGGTATTCCCTTAATTTTTTCAAAGTTACTTTTAATAAATTGGATAAAGACTAATTTACAGCTCTCGCTATTCGAGAGTTGTTTTTATTATCAACTCATAATAAAAAGACGCATCATTTCGAATGATACGCCATAATTTTTCATGTTAAATATTTAATTCTTCTTTTAACGCCCTTTGCAAAGTTTGACTGAAATTAATACCTTTTTCTTTTCCTAGCACAACCATGTATTTTGGTAAGGTAACCATTTTATTAACGGTTTTATTCTCTTCTTTAATTCTAACAAGTTGTGTATCTGCAGTCACTAATTGCAGTTGTTCATTATCAGCTAAATTTTGAGATAGTGATTTATAATCAGTTGCTTTAGGGATAATTTCCTCAGAATCTTCCAATACAAGTAGATGTCCTTCTAATGCATCTTTAGCCATATCAATTGCATCTTCTATGTCATTACCAAATGTAATGGCGCCTGGTAAATCTGGATAGTATACATTATAGTATTTATCTTCTTTCTCTAATACTGCATAAAAATGATATTTCATAAATCCCCCTCCATATTAAGAAGATTGCAAGATGACTATAAGAGTCCTGCTTGCTTAAGAATTGAGCGTTCTGTTCCTATAGGTAAATCCTTTTTAGGGTGTGGAACAGTTACTAAACCAGTAATTGTTGGGTGCTTATAGTGATGGTGACTTCCAACCACTCTAACTAAATACCAACCACTTTGCTCTATTCTCTTAATAACTTCTTTCGACGAGCTCATTGTGATTTATCTCCCACATATATTATAACATATGTTTATAGATATCAATATATTTCTAGTCAATAATTATCACCACTCTCACGCTAAATGCATCATAAAAATAAACCTACCCATGATTTAACACAGGTAGGTACTAGGGAGTAAAAGCAATATTAGAGGACATCGCTAGGAGATAATTAAATCTCCTACTAATGTATCAATCGTAAGACAAGATTTGAAAATTATTAGTAATATACAATAAAGCCACACCAAATGAAGGTATGGCTTAATCTTTAATCTTCTAATGATTTTTGGTAATGGTAAAGTTTTTCGATAGTGTCAATAGTTAAATTTTTAATTTGTCGTTTGCCACGACGTAATTCACTAATTCCGTTATATGCTATGCCAGTATCTTGATTAATTTTGTAGCTAGAAATAGATTTATTATTTAACAATTTGTTAACTATATCATAAATTTCGTTAAAGTTTATCATTATATTATTTTAATAATGAAACGAATGGGCTTATATTAATTATTTTTGTAATATACGAACAAATTAGCTATACATAGAATTAAAGTACCGATTGTGATATAGTGATTGAATTTTCTAAGTTTTTGTACTCTGCTACTTGTCATGCTATACCCCTCCTTATATAATAAGGTTAGGGCAAAAGCCCTATAACCTTATTAGTTAAAGAACGCTTTGATTAAATTAATTATTTGTGTAATTGCGCCAACAATGATTGCAAATAATTTTATTTTTTCAATGCGTTCTTTTTTATTTTTTTCCATTCGTTTCAACTATGTAACTTCTTTAGAAAAATAATGAGCCATATATTACATATGACTCATTAAACTTATAAACAGCAACTATGAAAAATAACTACACAGCATACTTTAAAATTAATTTTCTTATAATGATTTTTGGTATTGATATAATTTTGCAATGGTTCTAAAGCGTGCATCTTCAATATGCGTTTTACCATTTTTCAAATCTTGAACAGTTTGATAAGGTACACCACTATCTTTTGAAATTTTATATCCTGTATGTGATTTTAGTAGAGTTTCGATTGAGTTAATAATTTCATTTATTGTATTCATTTTTTTCCCTCTTCCAATTATTAATTAATAATAGTGTGGTCAATAATGCGATGACGCTATCACTTATGTCATTACCTAAAATTACGTTAACCCATATTAAAAAAATTAATAAAATGTAAATTGTTTTCATATTAATATAGTGTTAGAATTATTATACATAGACAAGCCCTTTCGGGCGTTGTCTCTTTACTTATCGCCTTTTTGTAATGTCTTGACAATAGCTATGACTGACATTATATAAAAGGCGATTTCTGTTATATTTTTCAAACTTTCTAACACCTCACTGCTCTCCTTTCAATTGGTATACTTAATTATAGAACGATTAATCATTCATGCTACTTCGCTATTTTTTGTTTTGTAATGAGTTTGATGACCCACTTCCATGATCAACAACATATAATAAAATGAAATTAAGTGGACAAAAAGTGGACAAACACAAATTTTTAAAGTTAAAATTACTATTTCTGTCCACCTAAAATTAAATTTCACACCAAAAAAGAGCTAAAGCGAAATCGCTCTAGCCCTTGATACTACTTAAATCATCCCGTTTTGTTTAGCGTATTAATATTGTTTCATATACTGCTCGCGCTCCCATTCAGACACTTGGGTACGATAGTAATCCCATTCTATTGATTTAGAATTAATGAATTGATTGTAAATATGATTACCTAAAGCTTGTTTGATAACATCATTTTCACGCATTGCTTTTATTGCTGTATATAATGTTGAAGGTAAATCTTGGATGCCTACTGCTTCACGTTCTTCACGGTTCATTTCATAAATATTTTGGTTAACAGGTTTTGGTACTTCAAGTTTATTTTTAATACCATCTAAGCCTGCTTCTAAAATTGCAGCTAAAGCCATATATGGGTTAGCAGCTGGGTCTACTGAACGAACTTCAATACGAGTTGAAAGTCCTCTTGAAGATGGAACACGTACTAAAGGTGAACGGTTTTTACCACTCCAAGCGATATAACAAGGCGCTTCATAGCCTGGAACTAATCGTTTGTAAGAGTTAACAAGTGGGTTACATACTGCAGTGAATCCACGTGCATTTTTTAAGATACCTGCTGTAAATTGGTATGCAGTATCTGTTAGACCCATTTCACTATTAGGATCGTAGAAAGCATTCTCTTTACCTTTAAATAAAGATACGTTAAAGTGCATTCCACTACCATTTACACCAAATAATGGTTTCGGCATAAATGTTGCATGTAAATTATGTTTACGCGCAATTGTTTTAACTACTAATTTAAATGTTTGGATATTATCACATGCTGTGATAGCATCTGCATATTTAAAGTCGATTTCATGTTGTCCAGGTGCTACTTCATGATGACTTGCTTCAATATCAAAGCCCATATCTTCTAATTCTAATACGATATCACGACGACAATTTTCACCTAAATCAGTAGGTGCTAAATCGAAGTAACCACCATCATCATTTAACTCAAGCGTTGGTTCGCCTTTGTCATCTAATTTGAATAAGAAGAATTCTGGTTCAGGTCCTAAGTTGAAGTCAGTAAATCCTAAGTCTTCCATTTCTTTTAACACACGTTTTAAGTTGTTACGTGGATCCCCTTCAAATGGTGTGCCATCTGTTTTATATACATCACAAATTAAACGTGCAACTTTTCCTTGTCCAGCTGTCCATGGGAAGATAACCCATGTATCTAAATCAGGTTGTAAGTACATATCAGATTCTTCAATTCGTACAAACCCTTCGATAGAAGAACCATCAAACATCATTTCATTATCAAGTACTTTTTCTAATTGGCTAACTGGTACTTCAACGTTTTTAATTGTTCCTAAAATATCTGTAAATTGTAATCTCAAATATCTTACATTTTCCTCTTCAGCAAACTTACGAATGTCGTCTTTTGTAAAAGTACGTTTTGGCATTTTGAAATCCTCCAAGTTTTATTTAATAAATCGGGATAAATCACCACGATTTATTGGCAATGTTTCTCCAACTGGCTTTTGCGTGGCATCTACAATCATCTTTTTTCTAGTTTCTTGTTCATCAGTTGATAAATGCGCTTGACTATCAAATATGATTTGTTTAATCCCTTTAATATTAAATCCTTTTTCTATTAATGATTTAATTTCTAGTAATCGTTCCAAATCATTGAGTGAGAACAGTCGTTTTTGACCTTCTGTTCTTTCTGGTTTAATTAGTTCATGCGTTTCGTAATAACGAATTTGTCTTGGTGATAAATCTGTTAATTTACTAACAACACTCATAGAGAATACGGCCATGTTGCGTCTGATTGCATCATTCGACATCATTGTACCTCTCCTCTACTTTTGAACTTGTTAACAATTTATCATAAATTATCAGATAATACAAAAATATGTTAGGTTTCCTAACATGAATGGTCCACCCCTTGAAATGACTGTATTTGACAGCTTAATTTAATATAAAATCCGCTTCCACATCAGAATTTTTTTATAAAAATTTTTAAAATAATCTGACAAAAACGACAAAAATTTAACTCAGGACCTCACCAATCGTCCTGAGTCTTATATTTTAAACTAAACCTTGTTGTTGTAATTGTCTAACTGCGCGAGTAACTGCTAATTTAACATGTTCATAAGTTAATCCACCTTGAACATATGCTTCATATGGTGGTCTAATAGGTCCGTCAGCTGATAATTCAATTGATGACCCTTGTACAAAAGTTCCTGCGGCCATAATGACATCATCTTCATAGCCAGGCATATAACTTGGCTCTGGACTAAAATGTGCATTGATTGGTGAAGCATGTTGGATACTTTGACAAAATGAAATCATTTGTTCTTTAGTATCGAATTGTACGGTTTGAATTAAATCTGTACGTTTTTCATTATATTTAGGTATCGTCTTCATATTTAACTTATCTAACAATAAACTTGTAAATAAAGCGCCTTTTAAACTTTGACTAACAACATGAGGCGCTAAGAAAAAACCTTGATACATCTCTTGTAAAGCATTTAATGATGCGCCCGCTTCTTTTCCTATACCAGGAGCAGTTAAACGATAACCACAACGTTGAATTAAATCTTGTCGTCCAACGATATAACCACCGATTTTCGCTAGACCACCACCAGGGTTTTTAATTAAGGACCCTGCTATTAAGTCTGCACCACATTCTATAGGTTCTTTTGTTTCAACAAATTCACCATAACAATTATCAACGAAAATAATGATATCAGGATGTTTAGATTTTATCGTTTGTATCGCACGTTCTATTTCATCTATCGTAATCGAAGGTCTTTGAGCATATCCTTTTGAACGTTGAATCGCAATTACTTTTGTTCGATCATTGATTTGTTGTAACACTTGTTCTGTATCAATATGTCCATCTTTCAAACTAATATCTCGGTATGTCACACCATGTTCTTTCAAACTTTCAATACCATTACCATTGATACCAATCACTTCAAGTAACGTATCATAAGGACTACCTGTGATATATAACAATTCATCGCCATATTTCAACATACTTTGTAATGCTAATGTAATAGCATGTGTACCTGAAATAATTTGGGGTCGAACAATCGCATCTTCTGCCTTAAAGGTATGAGCATATATTTCTTCTAAATGATCGCGACCAAAATCATCATAGCCGTATCCTGTCGTACCTTGTAAATCACTTTCACTTGCTTTAACATGATGAAATGCATCTAATACTTTTTCTTGGTTATAATATGCAATATCTTCTATCTTTTTAAAATATGGAGCTAATGTCTGTTCAACATCAACAATTAATTCATTCATATCAGTCATTCGTTTGTCGTCCTTTTACTATTTTTTATATCCCTCAATATAATAATTTTCTTGAACTTCATTAAAAACAAGTCTAGTTACTAGCGTATGTTGTTTCAAGAAATATAAACGATCAGCATCTTCAGCTGCTACCGTTTCGTTATAAAAAGTTAAATTTCTTTTCACTTCAGTCATTAACAATTCTTTTACTTTTTCTTTATCCTCTGCATCTTTTGTTGACACAAATATATGAGGTAATTGTGTTACAGGAATGTCTCCATTCGCTTCACACAAATCTTTTTTATTAAAAATAACAACTTGTGGTATTTGCCCCATATCAAGTTGATTAATCAAATCATTAACTGTATCATATTGCACGCGATATTCTGAGTGGCTGGCGTCAACAACGTGCACTAATAAATCAGCACCTTTAGCTTCCTCGAGTGTTGATTTAAATGCAGCAATTAATGTTGTAGGTAATTTTTGTATAAACCCTACTGTGTCTGAAATAATCATATTGAAGCCTTCATTAATTTGAATTTGACGCGTTTTAGGATCTAATGTCGCAAATAATTGATTTTGTTCATAAGTAGTTTCATTTGCTAACACATTAAACCAAGATGATTTACCAGCGTTAGTATACCCAACTAAAGCCACTTGATACACTTGATTTTGATCTCGTTGATTACGATAACGTTGTCGATGTTCTTCAACTGTCTTTAATTGATGTTTAATTTCATTCATACGTGTACGAATATGTCGACGATCCATTTCAAGCTTTGTTTCACCAGGACCACGCGTTCCAATACCGCCACCTAATCGTGATAAACTCTTACCATGTCCTTGTAATCTTGGTAATAAATAATCTAGTTGAGCAAGTTCGACTTGTAATTTACCTTCTTTACTACGTGCTCTTAGCGCAAAAATTTCTAGAATCAACTGAGTTCTGTCAATGATTTTAACACCTAGTAAGTCATTTAAAGTTTTCGATTGTGCTGTAGTTAACTCATCATTGGTAACAACGACATCAGCATCATGAAACTCAATAAATGCTTGAATTTCTTCAATTTTGCCTTTACCAACATAATATTTACGGTCAACACGATGACGATTTTGCGTCACTTGACCAACTACATCTAATTGACAAGTACTAGATAATGCATCCAACTCTTCCATTGTTGATTCAAAATCAAATTGTTGATCATCTTGAGCATGTACACCGACTAATACAGCTTTTTCTTGTTTTTCTTTTGTTTCATGAATCAATTGCTGTGCCATGTTATACATCTCCTTAATTTTATACTACAAAACGTATTCTATCATAGTGTATATCTAAAGACTATTAAGCAAAATTATGTTACATTTAATTAAATCGAAAGGATGATTATATGGAAACAATTTACGATTTTGTAGTAGAGACAAATAAAGGTGTGACTTATAAATTAGAAGACTATAAAGGCGATGTCATGTTAATCGTTAATACTGCAAGCGAATGTGGATTTACTCCTCAATTTGAAGGGTTACAATCTTTATATGATAAATATAAAGAACAAGGATTTGTAGTACTGGGATTCCCATGTAATCAATTTGGTGGACAAGAACCAGGTTCTGGTGAAGAAGCAGCACAAAACTGTAAACTAAATTATGGTGTAACTTTCCCAATGCATCAAAAAGTCGATGTCAAAGGTGAACATCAACTGCCATTATTTAGATTTTTAACTGATGCGCAACATGGGTTGCTCAACGAAAAAATTAAATGGAATTTCACAAAGTTCTTAGTTGATCGTGATGGTAATGTGGTTAAACGTTTTTCTCCACAGAAAAAACCTGCGCAACTAGAAAGTGCAATAGAGGAATTGTTATAAACTATTATTTCAATTAAATTTTTCGACATTAAAATGCTTCATTTAAAGTATGGCTTTCAAATAAGAAACCTGCTTTAAACGAAGCATTTTTACAAACATTGTAATGTACTTAAGTGTTACGATATTCAATATATAAATCATTCTATACACACGTTAACCTCACAATTAACATATGATTACTTTGTATGTAAC
>NZ_PPQR01000088.1 GCF_002902085.1 Staphylococcus simiae | reverse complement strand
TGAGACCGTAAGGTCTCTTTTTTTATGTCAAAAAGACATGAAGGTATAGAAGGACTTGATGCAGAGAAAGCGTTTGAAGCTGACGAAATAAGGAACGAGCGCCACGACTTTAGACGAGCTAAAGGAGTCAGAGAGAGACGCCAATGAGGAAAGATGCGAGCGGTTGTCTCAAGTCAAGAAAGCGCCATAGCGCCGATGGTAGCAAACTACGTTCCGCTAGAGTAGGACGTTGCCAGGCAATAAAAATGGATGCGATGAGTCGCATTGAGACCGTAAGGTCTCTTTTTTTATGTCAAAAAGACATG
>NZ_PPQR01000009.1 GCF_002902085.1 Staphylococcus simiae | reverse complement strand
GACTGATACATAATTAAATTTTCAAGCCTCGCACCCCAGCTTGCACATTATAGTAAAAATTCTGTTGACAGAATTTTTCTTTGCTGGGGCCCCAATGCTCAACTTGCACGTTACAGTAAAAATTCTATTTATAGAATTTTTCTATGTTGGGGCCCGGTCCCTCAGGAGTCTCGGCTTCAAATTAATTTTTTTAAAATTATTCATTTTTTATTTATCAGTCTTTAAAAAAAATAGAGAACCATAATAAAAAACTGAGACGGCCGTCTCAGTTTTAATTAAATACTTCTATATGTTTTATTTAGCTGTATAACTTTTACTTGTAATTCTACCGCTACCAACGATAATATCTTTTTCTTGGAATGCTTCATGATTAAAGAAACGCGTTAGAATATCTTTGACACCATCTTCGATACGTTTTTGTGCTTCTAATGTCATACCTGAATAATGTACTGTCATACCATTTCTTGGCATTGTTCTCCAAGGATGATCAGCTGGTGCTGGTTGTGGATACCACACGTCGCCTGCATAACCTTGTAAGTGATTTGATTCTAAAGCTTCTACTAATGCATCGCAATTGACAATTTTACCACGTGCAGTGTTAACGAGATAACTATGATCTTTCATACGACTTAATACGTCTTTATCGAATAAATTATCCGTTTCTGGTGTTAGTGGTGCATGAATGGTAATAGCATCACTTGTTGCAATCAATTCATCGAATGATACAAATTTTGATAGTTCATGATCTTTTTGATTGATTGGATCATAATGTTGTAATGTCACATTAAATGGTTTTAATCTTTCAGCAACTAATTGTCCGATACGACCAAAGCCGAAAATACCAATTGTTTTATGTTGTAATTCATGTGCATTGTTACCAACTTTTGATAAATTCCATTCACCTTCAACAGATTGACGATGACCTTCTTCATAATTTCTTAGTAAAATGAGTAAGTCCATAACTGCATGTTCAGCTACACTAACTGTATTACTACCTGTTACTTCTACGACACCAACATTATGTTCACTTGCTGCTTGTAAATCAACATGGTCAGAACCTACACCAGCTGTAATCGCTAATTTAAGGTTTGGCGCTTTTTCAATTCGTTCTCTTGTCATATAAGCAGGATAAAATGGCGCACTAATGACAATGTCCATATCTGCTAAATGTTTATCTAAATCTGACTCATTGTCAGCTAATATAATTAATTCATGTCCTAATTGTTCTAAAAATGGTTTTAAACCTAATGCTTTTTTAGTATTTAGTAATTGATTGTCTTGTCCTTCTACTGCTTCTGGGAATAACGCTACGATTTTCATATATATCTCTCCTAGTAATTTAATTTAGTACTACCTTTAGTATTGGATACGCGCGACTGCAAGGTTAAAACACATACAAAAAACTCGGCACAGTTTGACATACCACCCCCTTGAATTATGAACAAATTCAAAGCGAAGATAGCAAACAGCACCGAGTACTTTACACCAGCATCACTTATATACTGATTTAATTATTCTATTGATTTATCGAAAACAAATACTGAAATAACCTCATCATCAGCTAAATCAATATCTGTAAATAGTTTTACAAATTTGGCACCTACAAGTTGTTCCATTTCATGAACATCTATGTCTTTATACATCTGTTTTATCTTTTCAGTGCGAGTATAATGTAACATCGACTCATTTCTCTCGTCGTTTAAATAGAATGCTTCTACCTTACTTAAGACGCCTGTCATATGAGCAATTGCCCAATTATCTTTGAAAGACACTTTAATACTATTAGGTCCTTTACCAATAAATTGTTTGCGGTAAGTACGTACAAGATTCGAGAATTGTTGTTCTTTAGAATGCTTTTCTATAGTATTCACCTTCTTCAAAGTCTTAAGAAGTTCATTAATTATTCACATTTTTAATTATACTCTTAGTTTATTTATTTTCAAACAAAACACTTTTAATTTCAAAAAAATAAATTACGTATCTATATTTTTAAATTTTTGATTTAAAACTCAAGATAAAAGGTTCTAAAACAACATATGTCCTAGAACCCTTTGAGCAATGATTATGTCGTACTTGCTGCAATTTCTTCTTGTAATTTTCCTAAATGTCTTAATGTCGGTGTCAATGCTGCAAAGAAAAAGCCTTCTTTTAATTTGCGTGCTTGAGGGGCACGTGGTGAATAAGCTCTTGCTCCCCCATTAACCATAGAAGCTTGATTAACATCTAACAACAAGTAACCCGCTTCTTTCTTTAAATGAATTAACTCACTGAACTGTTCATCTAACTGTCCAGCCTTAATGACATCATAAAATGAATCCTTGAGGCGTCGATGTTTTTCCTCATAAAAATCAATATCATATTCTAAGTATTGATTAATACCATTTTGAGTATGGGCAAATTGATGTATCAAATCAAGAGAGCTACGAATTGACCCTAATGCTATCGGTATTTGTAATGCCACAAATTGTGGACGAATAGCACTAGCAAATGTTTTAGCATCTTTCGTTACAATTTGATCCTTTGGAATAGTGACATGATCTAAGTTAATTTGATAGGTAGCAGAACCATTAACACCTAAGAAGTTAGACTTTTCGACTAATGTAATATGCTCTTGATTCGCACGTACAATAAACATCACAAGTTCATCTGTATCTTTAGCTTTTGATATCGCACCAAAGTAATGGTCCTGTTGAATATTACTCACTGCAGGCATGACACCACTAACGACAAGTTGGCCATTGACATAATGATGTTCTAAGTTGAATTGTTCTAAGTCATTAAATGATTTCATAGGATTTGATAAACCTGTCGCACCTAAAATTTCACCAGACAATAATTGTTGCTGCAATGTTTTAAATAATGTTGTTTGTGGCGCATATTGTAAGTAGGTTGAAAATGCTAACTGACACCATAAGCAAAAACCTGTCGTTAAGCATGTTTCAGATACTTGTTCTATGACTTCAGCATTCCCCACTATATCTTGTTCTTTAAAATAACCTTGTGCAAATAATTGTTGTATAAATGGTTGAGCATAATATGTCCCCTCATCAATATCAATGACGTGAGGTGCAAGTTGTTCTGTAATCAATGTATTTAAAGTCATTATAACCGCTCCTTTATTCTCCAAATCTAGCGAGTATCGTTTGTTCTAAATAACTAATCAGACGATCAACTAAAAAGCCAAACAAGCCAATAAAAAATATTGCTGATAAAACATCTTCTAAATTCAACATATTGCGTGAATCAACGATTAAAAAGCCAAGTCCAGACTGTGCACCAATCATTTCTCCTGAAACTAAGAATATCCAACTTGTCCCAACTGCCATATGTATACCAGCCATCATTTGTTTAAATGACCCAGGAAATAAAATATGGCGATACAATGACCACCCTTGCAAATTTAAATTAGCTGCTATTTTTAAATATTGTGGTTCTACTTCTTTAATACCTTTAATCGTATTAAAGACAATAGGGAAAAATGCAGCGATAAATATAATCGCCATAGCAGGTAAACTTCCTATACCAAACCATAAAACAACAAATGGTGACCAAGCGATTGGGGATATTGGGCGTATTAATTGTAATAACGGCTCTATGCCTTGATATAAAACGGCGCTACGTCCGATTACAAATCCTACAGGTACTGCGACAATAATTGCCATACCAAAGCCAACGACAAACCGCCACAAACTAATAGCTAAATGTTTAAAAATAATACCACTCGTTATAAAATGCCAAATACTTTGTCCAACCAATACTGGGCCTGGAAGTAAAATGGCCTCATAGTGGCCAATCCAAATAACACTTTGCCATAACAACAAAAATATAATCATAGTGACAATAGGTAAGGATAGACGTACAACTTTATTATGGATCATTACTTTCGTGCCTCCTTATAAAATGACGGTGCTACAAAGTCATCATAATCAGGGGTATTAAATAAGTGATGTTCATTGACTAACTTTGCAATTTTGTTATAGCCAGATGCTCTGATGGATAAATCACCATATGATGTCCACGCTGCCGATTGTTTTAATATTTTAGGCTTTTGTTTAAAATATTTTGTCATGATATCAACACTTTGCTGCTTATCATTCATTTTAAAGCCTGCTTGTTTATAATCTGTGGTGAATGCTTGTGCTAAATGACGTTGTTGCAATATTTCTCCTCTTAACACTAAGACGCAACAATACGCATCAGGCAGCACTTCATCACCATGTTTCAATACTTGTCCCTTTCCTAAAGCAGTGCCTATAGCTCCAAATGGTTCGGCTACCGAATAACCAGATATTCTTTGTTCACTTAAAGCTGCTGGCATTTCTGCTGGAGACATTTCATGATAATCAAAGGTATGTTTTTTTAATTTCAACTGTTTGCGCATTTCTTCTAATAGTAAATAGTGGGTTGAATAACGATGGGGAATGGCAAAAGAGTAGGATGTATTATTATGAAAATCACTGACATCTTTATTTTTTTGTCCCATAATAACGTTACCTTCATGATGTCCTAAGGCAACTGCTTTAATATTCGCACCTTTTTGTTTAGCTTTCATTGCCAATTCTATTAGTGTAGAGGCTCCATCAATACGACCGCTATTCAAGGCATCCATTAAATCTGGCCAGTTATTGAATTTTACTAATTCTAAATGATACTTACTGTTTGGTGATTGTTGTTCAATTTGTTTCGTCATCATTAAATTAGCAGCATGCGTAATAGGCAAATAACCGATTTTAATTGTTTGAGCATGATCTTTATTATACTTAGCCATAGGTTTAGAATGCTGTACTCGACTACAACTTGTTAATACCAGGAGACATATCAGTGATGCCATTATTAATCTCCTCATAATGAAGCCTCCCTATAAGTAATATTCTGGTTCAACAGCATGATGAATTAAGGCAAATTCTTCCATAATATCATTTCTTATCTTTAATAAATGACTGTCGTTACGATTTCTAGGTTGTGTGTCACTAATGGTGTATTGATTAATAATGCGACAACCTTCTCCTAATAAAACAATACGATCTGATAAATATAATGCTTCATCAATATCATGTGTCACTAAGATCATCGTAGCAGTAGTTTGTTTTTTTAACTGTATTAACTGATCTTGTAACTTATAACGTGTAAAGGCATCAAGTGCTCCTAATGGCTCATCCATCAAAATCACTTTCGGTTGATGAACTTGTGCTCGACATATCGCAACACGCTGCTTCATGCCACCAGATAATTGCTCAGGAAATTGATGTCCTTTCCCATGTAATTCAACTGAAGCTAAGTGCCCATCAATGTAGTCATCACTAACCTTACTTGTTAAGCCGAGTCGTACATTATCGATAATATTCTTCCACGGTAGTAGGTTATGTTGTTGAAAGATCATTAAACAATCAGGTGACGGACTTTGTTTCAACTTATTATCTATCATTACATCACCAGATGTCGGTGTTATAAAACCACCAATAATATTCAGTAATGTGGACTTACCACAACCACTTTTACCAATAAATGTGACGATTTCACCTTCATTAATTGTTAGATTAAAATCATCTATAACTCGATGGGAACCGAAGCAATGTTGAAGTTGATGAATATTAATCATTGCACCACTCCTATTATTGTTATCTTTTTACTCGGAATTAATGTAATATAACAGGGAGTGGGACAGAAATAAATTTTATATAAAATTTATTTCGTAGATGCCCGTCTTGCACATTAATGTAAAATCCACACATGGATTTTTGATGACGGGTCCCTTCCACTCCGGCAAGACTGACTAGGTTTTCAAAATGGTGATTTATCAACATTTTGAAAAGCAGACAGTTACTGTCCAATGCTTAAATTTAAGTGTAAAATACATTTTGTCTCAGTCTCTATAATCGCAACTTGTTGCCCCTTATTAGATAGTTCTGATTAAATCTTTTCAATACCATCAATAGGTGTATCAACTGCTTTACGTGCACGACGTACTGCTTCTTCATCAGGTGCATTATATAAACAAATACATTTAGACATGTCTTCACAAACATAAGTACGTTTAAATTCAACTTCAGGTACTTCTTCATAATGAACAGAATTTTTCTTTTTACGTGCTAAATATTGATCCATTGTAATACCTTCAGGAATGTTCCAAGTCACAAGATAATCAATATGTGCGTCGCCATTTTTAACTTCATCTAATTCTTTACCTACTAGACGTACTTGTTTCACTAAATTAATACTAATATCAGCCTCAGTTAAAAATTGTGTCGCTTCGTCTTCACTATTCGCCTCTACAATGAAATAACCATGTGATAAATTTTCAGTAGCCTGAACTTCAATTAAAGTAGGAATTGAATCAGTAGCTAATGATGCGACCTTTTGTTCAAGCTCTTGTTTCGTTGTGGCAAAGTTAAGGTGATTCGCTTCTAATAAAAATAATGTCATTAAAAAGACCTCCTAAATGAATGTTTGAAAAAATATTACTATAATTCCTATCATAATACAAGGATATAAAGTGATAATTTATAATTTTCTGATAAATGCTGAGAATACATTATGTTAAATTTTATTTTAAAATGACAAAGCATAGAAAATGATGAATAGGGTATTAAGATAACAAGGATATAAACTGGAGGGATTATATGGATAAACAAGATGTTATAAGTAGTTTAGACAAAAACGGTAAAATAGCAATTGAAACAATGGCTGGTAAAAAATATAACATTGAAGAAGTTGCTAGAGATAACGACGAGCAACAACTTCATATATTAAAACCACACGATGTTACTGTCCCAATCGATAGTATTAAAGAAATTGATGAAAATGATTTAAATGATCCCACATAAATCATCATAATAAAAGGGCTCTCTCAAATTGGACTGATGCATAATTATTTTTTAAATTATTCACTTTTTATTTATCAGTCCTGAAAAATAGAGAACCAATAAAAGCCTCACTCCAGTTGATGAAGTGAGGCTTTCGTCATTAATTTAAACATATGCTTAATTGACTTAATACAAACCTTTTAATGCATTGCTTGTATCAATATAGATATTTTTAACTTGTTGATAATTACTTAATGCTGCTTTATATGTCTCGCGACCAATACCAGATTTCTTGTAACCGCCAAATGGTGCACCTTCTGGAACTTGATTATACGTATTAATCCATATACGTCCTGTTCTCACAGCTTTCGCAATGTTTAATGCGCGTGTAATATCTTGTGAGAAGACACCACCTGCTAAACCATACTCTGAATCATTGGCAATATCTATGGCTTGTTGATCGTCGGTCACTTTAATGACTGTTAATACTGGACCAAAAATTTCTTCTTGTGCTAATTTATGTTCGTTACTATCTACTGCAATGAGCGTCGGTTCAAAGAAATAACCTTTGTCTAAACCATTAGTTGTTAAACGATGTCCGCCAGTTAGAATATCAGCACCAGATTTCTTCGCATAATCAACATAAGATTGTATTTTTTCTAATTGATCTTGTCCAGTTTGACTACCCATTTGCGTTGATTCATCTAATGGATCGCCCACTTTTATATTTGCAAAGGCTTCTTCTAATCGAGGTATTAATTGATCATAAATTTTTTCGTGAACAAGTAGACGTGATCCCGCACTACATACTTCACCTTGATTGAACAAAATACCTAATTGAATGCCTTCAACAGCTAAATCTAGATTGGCATCATCTAAAATAATATTCGCACTCTTACCACCAAGCTCAAGTGTCGCTGGAACAAGATGTTTAGCAGCCGCTTCAGCAACTTGATAACCTACATCTGTTGAGCCTGTGAAAGATAGTTTATCTACACCTTCATGGTTGAAAATAGCATTACCTGACTCTGATCCTTTACCTGTTAAGATATTAATAACCCCTTTAGGTAATATATCTTGGAAAATTTTAGCTGCTTCTAATAAACTTAATGGTGTTGATGATGAAGGTTGAATGACAATCGTATTACCAGCTGCAATAGCAGGCGCAATCTTCCATGCTGCTAGCAACATAGGGAAATTCCATGCCACAACTGCACCTACGACACCGATAGGTTCATGACGTACAATACTCATCGTATCTTTATCGATATCATTCACCGTACCTTCTTCAGTTTCAATAACACTCGCAAAATAGTGGAAATGTCTTGCTGCAAATGGGATATCAATTGATGTTGTTTCACGAATTGGTTTACCATTATTTAATGATTCAACCATTGCCAAGTGGTCTTTGTGTGCCATTAATTGATCACCAATTTGACGTAATAATTGTGCACGTTCAGTTTTAGAAGTTAAACTCCATGATTCAAAGGCATCTTGTGCCGCTTTAACTGCTATATCGACATCTTCATTTGTCGCCTTTGTGATATGTGAAAGTGTTTCTCCAGTAGCTGGATTCGTCACTGCGATTGTATCATTACTACTACCTTTAACAAATTCTCCGTTGATAAACAAACCGTAATTCTGAGCAATATAATCTTGAATGTTCACTGTCATTATTATCTCTCCTTTGTATGTAGTAAACGTATGACTTAAAGTAATGATGTTACAATAATTATTATATAGTAAGCGTTTACATATTTAAAAATCATTAGCTCAATCATTTTTCAGTATTGATATTCCTGCTATCATTACTTCTGCTATTAAATAGTTAATTTATAAAAAGTGTTGCTAAACTTATTGCTAAAATACATAATATAGTAAAATGCATTTGAGAATTATTATCATTAAGATAATAAAATAAGTTAGTGATAATTGCCTTAAGCATTGTATTAACAGTTTGGAGGTTTCACCTGTGCGTATCATTCTATTAATTATTGGTATCATCTTCACTGGATTAGGTATTGCTGGTGCCGTTTTACCATTACTACCGACAACGCCATTTCTACTTGTAGCCGTTTTCTGCTTTGCTAGAAGTTCAGAGCGTTTTTATAACTGGTTGGTTCGACAAAAAATATATAAAGAATACGTTGAAAATTTCTACTTGCATCGAGGATATACACTACCTCAGAAATTTAAAATTTTATTAAGTCTATATATTGTTATCGGCTTTTCTATACTAGTCGTTCCTATTTGGCCAATTCGTATTGGCTTGATGATTCTTGTAGTTATACAAACCATCGTCTTATTTACTTTTGTTAAAACACTTCCCCAGACAAATAAGACGAGGGATTAATACTTGTGTCTAGGCCTGACTATAGTAACAATTCAAAGAACAGAGGCTGGGACAAAGAGCATTTTCCACTTAAAATTAAGCATTTGACAGTAACTGTCTGGTTTGTAAAATTTTGATTTATCAATGATTTATCAACGTTTCATTATCAAGACAGTTACTAACAATCACATCGTATGACATATAAAATATTTTCTGTCTTAGCATCATTATATTATAAAAAAATCTCGAGACCATCATTATTTATGATCATCTCGAGATATTTTTAAATAAATTATATTGTGAAATAATCGAGCCTAGTTAATAGCAATCATTGATTATTGTTCATAATCATATGCTGTTTGGATAATACCTTTCAACTCACTTATTAACGGTTCTTTTGGATTAGCAGTAGTACATTGATCTTCGAATGCTAATTCTGCCATGCGATCAATTGTTGATGCTAACACTTCTTCTGTCACACCTTGTGCTTTTAAATTCATATCAATACCTACTGAGCAACCTAAGCGATACACTGCAGTAGCTAAAGCTTCAACTAACTCTTCAGTTGTTTGTCCTTCTAAACCTAAAAATCTGGCAATATCTGCGTAATCCGTATCTGCTCTAAAGAAATCATATTTAGGGAATAAGGCATGTTTTTGTGGATCTTTAGCATTATAACGAATCACATGTGGTAATAAAATGGCATTGGTTCTACCATGAGGTATGCCATATTCCCCACCAATTTTATGAGCAATAGAATGTGATATTCCTAAAAATGCATTAGCAAATGCCATGCCTGCCATTGTTGATGCATTATGCATTTTTTCACGTGATACTTTATCACCTTGCTCTACGGATGTTTTCAAGTAATCGAATGTTAACTTAATCGCTTGTAAGCTTAATCCTCTTGTATAATCAGACGCCAATACAGATACATATGATTCAATCGCATGTGTTAATACATCCATACCAGTATCTGCAGTCACACTTTTAGGTACAGTCATGACAAATTGTGGATCAACAATCGCAATATCTGGTGTCAATGCATAGTCAGCTAAAGGATACTTCACATGTGTCTCACTATCTGTAATAACTGCAAATGGTGTGACTTCTGAACCTGTGCCTGATGTTGTCGGTATACAAATCAATTTAGCATGCTCAGGTTTGCCAATTTTATAAGTTCGTTTACGAATATCTAAGAATTTTTGTTTAGCGCCAAAGAATGACGTTTCTGGATGCTCAAAGAACATCCACATCGCTTTAGCAGCATCCATTGCTGATCCTCCACCTAATGCAATAACGACATCTGGTTGGAAATCAACAAACATTTCTAAGCCTTTATAAACTGTATTCGTTGATGGATTAGGTTCTACATCGCTAAACACTTTTATTTGCGGTTGGTGTGCTCGACGTCTTAACACCTTTTCCACCTTTTCAGCATAACCAAATTCAACCATACCAGGATCACAAACAATCATGACTTTATCAATATGATCCATTTCTGTTAAATACATAATAGCATGTTCTTCAAAATATACTTTTGATGGTAATTTAAACCATTGCATATTATTACGACGTTTAGCAATTGTTTTAATATTTAATAAATCTACTGCACTCACATTGTGTGACACTGAATTATGACCATAAGAACCACAACCTAATGTTAATGATGGAATTAATTCATTATACATATCTCCAATACCTCCAACAGCTGATGGTGTATTAACCAGTACACGACATGCTTTCATTGTTAAACCAAAGGCTTGTTGTAAGTCACTATTTTCTGTGTGTATGACTGCAGTATGTCCTAAACCTCCAAAATGTAATGTTTGTTCACATATGTGAAAAGCATCATCATGTGATTGCGCTTTAACCATCGCCAATACTGGAGACAGTTTCTCACGAGATAAAGGATAATTTGCGCCAACACCTGCAAGTTCTGCAATTAATAACTTAGTATCCGTTGGTACTTTAATGCCTGCAAGTTCCGCAATGGCTACTGCTGATTTACCAACGATGTCAGGCTTAACAGCTGTCTTATGGTCATTCATGACAGCATCTTCAAGTTGTTTCAATTCTTCTTGTTTAACAAAGTATGTACCATGTGATGTAAATTCATTCACTACGTCGGTATAAACTTCTTTATCAACAACCATCACTTGTTCAGATGCACATATCATGCCGTTATCAAATGTTTTAGAGCCAATAATATCATTAACCGCACGTTTAATGTATGCCGTTTTTTCAATATAAGTTGGTACATTCCCTGGTCCAACACCTAACGCAGGTTTCCCTGTTGAATATGCTGATTTCACCATGCCAGAACCACCAGTTGCTAATACTAAAGCAATATCTTTATGGTTCATCAATTGTTTTGTTGCTTCGATAGAAGGCTCTTCAATCCATTGAATGCAATCTTGTGGCGCGCCTGCTGCAATTGCTGCATCTAGAACAACTTGAGCAGCTCGTTTAGATGATTGTTGTGCACTTGGGTGAAACGCAAAAATGATTGGATTAGCTGTTTTGATGGCTATCATTGCTTTAAATATTGTTGTTGATGTTGGATTAGTAGTTGGTGTAACACCACAGATAACACCAACTGGCTCAGCAACATACGTTAAACCTTTCTGCTCGTCTTCTCCTATAACACCGACCGTTTTATTATTTTTAATAGAATTCCAAATATATTCTGAAGCATATAAATTTTTAATTGCTTTATCTTCATATACACCACGTCCAGTTTCTTCATGCGCCATTTTTGCTAATATCATGTGTTGATCTACAGCTGCTAGACTCATTTGATGTACAATATGGTCAATGTCTTGTTGTGATTTTTTAGATAATGCTTTTAAAGCTGCTTGACCTTTGGCAGCCAAAGTATTAATCATATTTGCTACTTGTTCTTCAGTCCCTCGTCGTTCTTTTTCTGATACAGTTCCCATATCAACCTCTCCTTTAACTTTGTGAATTATTTCACAAACATTATAGTACATCCTTTTTTAGATATAAAGAGAAATTGATAAAAATTTTTTAAAATTCGACCATTATTTGAACAATTAACTATCTTAAAATATCATGTCCTATTGTAAAGTATTGATATCGCTGACTTTTATTGAAATATCATCAAAAATTATTTCAAATCTAAAAACAATCGTTCTAACTTTAGACATCTAGGATAGTGACTTCAGACAAACGTCACAGTGCCCTATTATTAATATGACATATCTTAAATCATCAAATGCTGTTGTATTGTCACGAATTTTCTAAAATAAAAAAGTGAGTCCTAAACATATGATGTGCTTAGAACTCACTCCTTTAGTTTGATATATCTTGTGGATAAACGACTTCATTATCGTCTTCAATAATGGGCATAGCACCCCATTGACCTAATTGATGTGGTATCAATTCAATTTGATCATGATGATTTAACACAATATGCACAACGTTATAACCTTGTGCTACTAACCAATTGCTAATAATCAAACGATGACATCTTGAAGGATGCCGTTCAGCACATAACATTGCTACATTATATGTTTGTGCATCTAACAATAATTGTTCGATACCTTCTTTAAACTCTGCTGTTAACGTATAATCAGCATAATTATGAAATGATTGATTTGACCACCCTGCATTCAAATTCTGTCCTACATGTTGTGATATAGGTCGTCTGCCACCTAATAAGTCGTTATGTCGATAGTTCATACCATGTTGCAATAACCATTGTTCCATTTCTTGTTGGTTATATTGGGGATGTTTAGGACTTTTAGGAAATGCTCTAACATCTTCAATCATTGTAATATTGGCAAATTTTAGCATCTTCGCAAACGTTGTTAAATCATAATTAACATGTCCAATTGTATAAAGTGTCACCATTCATTTTCACTCATTTCTGTTTTTGTAGATATTCGACTTTTTCTTGTTAACATATCAACCAGCAACGAATAATAAAAAACAACTGACCTACATCATGTAGCATCAGCTGTTTACTGTTAACTTAAATTAATGGAATCTCATACCACCATCAACGATGATTGTTTGACCTGTAATGTAATCAGAATCTTTACCTGCTAAGAATCCTACTACATTAGAGACATCTTCCGGTTCGGATAATCTACCTAAAGCAATTTGACTAGAGAATTGTTGCCAACCCCACTCTTCAGGTTGACCTGCTTCCTCAGCAGTAGATTTAGCAATACTTTCCATCATTGGTGTATTAACGATACCTGGCGCAAAAGCATTAACTGTAATACCTTCATGTGCTAAGTCTCTTGCTGCAACTTGTGTTAAACCACGTACCGCAAATTTAGTACTACTATATAATGATAATCCTGCATTACCTTCTACACCTGCTTGAGATGTTGCATTAATAATTTTACCACCATGGTTCAATTGTTTGAATTGTTCGTGTGCTGCTTGAATTCCCCATAATACACCAGCAACATTGACGCCGTATACTTTCTCAAATTGTTCTGGTGTGATTGAATCGATTGGTGTCATTGGTCCTAGGCCTGCATTGTTAACGATAACGTGGAAATCCCCAAAATGTTCGACAGTTTGTCTAACTGCATTAAACACATCATCACGATTAGCTACGTCTGCTTTAATAGCAATAGCTCTTGAACCATCGCTAGATAATTGTTGTGCTGCTTGTTGTGCACCTTGTTCATTATAGTCAACTATCGCAACATTAAAGCCATCATTGAATAAGCGCTCGGATATTTTGAATCCAATACCTTGTGCGCCACCTGTAACTACTGCCACTTTATTGTTTGTCATAAAAAACACTCCCTAGATAAAATATGTTCACACAATAATTTTACCCCAAAATATAAATTTTATTCTAAATGTAACTGTATGACTTATGACTTTTTGATGAATAATTACACTAAAATCATTTTATAACCTTGAATGCAGCTTTCCATTGCCTCTATTCAATTAAAAAGGTAAACCCGACAAGTTATTCCGCTTAGAGTTTACCTTTATTAAATAGCCACTTTAAAAACTTTTAATATTTATATGGATCTTGATCTTTATTTTGATGTTCAGATATTAAGTCATCAACATGATGACGTTGCTGAGTTTCTTGATTTGAATGGTCATAATATGCAGATTGTTCGTTGGTTGTATCTGTTGTTTGATTAGCATTGTATTGACCAACTTCAGGATTAGGAGTTCTTGTTAAGAGTAAAATACCCGCAATAAGCCATAGTACACCACTAATAAAATTAAAGAAGAAACTTAGTGCACCAATGACGACCAAAGTAACTCCTGCACCTTTAGGACTTTTGTTAATTTTAATACCTGCAATAATTCCAGCTATTAACATTACCCATGAACCTATACCAATGATAAACACAATTACTAGACCTAATGATTCGTCTGCTGATAAGGCAGCATCCTCAGTTAATCCTATGATAACAAGTGCTAACAACAATGCACCTACAATTGCTCCCAATGCTTGAAAGCCAACACCTATCCACGTCAGAATTTTTTCAGCTTTTTTATCCATATGTAAACCTCCAATGGTATTGTTATACGTTTCTTCTATTCTATACCCTAATCAAATAGATTTATATAAAAATATTTAAATTTATATAAGCATTTATAAATTATCATTATATTTTACAAAGCGATAAATATTGCAATTACTATCATTCTATATATAACTTTCTCATAAAATCACTGATACTTTTTAATTATAACTACTTATTATACTTTTTATTTATGTGAACTTTTATAAATTATCGTTGTAATAATTGATAATAACTTTAAAAGCTTCTTGATATTTTGAATTGAACAATATAAACTTAAAGTTATAATTTTAAAAATAATAAATATTGTTTTAGGAGGATTTACCTATGAAATGTCCCAATTGTGGTCAACCTGTAAGCCCAGATGATGCATTCTGCGGGGAATGTGGTACAAAATTAACACCACAGACAACTACAACATCATCCACTAACGAACAGTCACAACACCATCATTCAACAGAGCAACACACACAAACACCTCAACAAACAGCAACATCTGAACACAACGCAACATCAACAGACACATCACATCATCAATCAACAAATCAACAACACACTCAATCAAATGACCAAGCATTTAATCAACAACATAACGGTCAACAGTATGGACAACAACAAGCTCCATATGGTCAACAATCACAGCAATATAATCAACAGCAACCTAACGGTCAGCAACAACAGCCAAGTCAATTGGGTAATCAAGTCAAAGATGTGGCACAAGAAAGTAAAGGCTTTTTTAGTGGAGCATTCATATCACCTGATCACCTCATTAACAACCGCAAAGTATTTAGCTATAAATTATTAGCATCATTAATTGTCATTGGATTTATCGTTATAGCCTTAGCTTTAGCTATATTTTCACGTAGCTTTCTTAGTGGCACTCTCAGTGGCTTTATCAGTGGCACTCTCATTATGCGTATCATATTAATTGCTTTTGCATTCATTGCGGTTAATATTGGCGCAACATATGTTATAAGTAAGTTAATGGTGAGAGGCAGATTAACTTTCCAACAAGTATTATCAGATTATGTACTAATTAATAGCATTACAATTGCAATCTTTATTATTGGCCTATTTGCTTTTGTTATCGGCACGTATACTTTCGCTATTGCTATTATGCTAATCACTATTTTACTTTTCATCATTTCAGGTATGTATTTAGTTGCTAAGTATAGTGGACGCGATCAAGTCAAATTTTCAAGTTTTTATGCTATAGTCATTTATTTAATTATTATCTTTGTCTTTGTACGTGTTCTCGGTGAATCATTAGTAACTACTATGATCCATAGTATCTCTGACAGTGCTCAAGATATGATGCATGGTTCGGGCAGTAGTAGTTGGGATAGTAATAGCGAGAGCCTTGAAGATTTAAGTGATATTTTAAATAATTTCAGTGAGGATAGTGGTTTGTAATATGAAATTTTGTAAAAATTGTGGACAGCCGTTAAAAGAAGGTGTCAAAGTTTGTACACATTGTGGTACACCTGTTCAAAGTGTCAAACCACAACAAGCCGATCATAACGATACGGCTAAACAAACATCGCAACCGACATCTTCACAACCAACGCATAACGATCAAGTTGTTAACAATAGCAATCATAGTGAATCATCACAACGTCATGTTTCACAACAAACTACTACGGGTGATTCATCGCAACCGATACATGGTTCTGCTTCATCACAAACAACAAACCATGCTACTAATCAAACAACACAACAAGCATCTCAGCACACAAACCGTAGTACTGCTGCACAACAACCAAGACAACCTCATAGTCAGCAACCTAAACGTGCTTACGGGCCACCACCACAGCACAAGAAAAAAAGTAAGAAACCACTTATTTTTATTATCATCATTGTAGTATTAGTGATCTTACTTGTTGCAGCATTCTTAATTTTAAATAAACAGCTGTCACCGAAGAATGACGCTGCTAATATTGCACATGCTATCGACAAAAATGATGCTAAAGGATTAGCGAATCAAGTCACTTCTGATGGTAAGAAATTAAATGAAGATGAAGCGAAGGCATTTTTAGCTTATGTTAAAACAAAGGGGAATTTAACAAAAGTTGCTAATAGTATTCAATCCAAAACCAGTGATATTAAAGATGGCAAAGCCAAACAAGCGACCATCTATGCTAACGACAGCACAGTCATGTCAATCACAAAGGATGGTAAGAAATTCTTCTTATTCGATAAATATAGATTTGATATTCCTAGTTATAAGGTAAGTCTTTCACCTGATAATGATGGTAAGTTAACATATACATTTAATGGTCAAAAGCATGACGTGAATGTTAAAAAAGATGATACAACAACTTTAGGTACATTCCCTACTGGTGATTATCGTCTTAAAGCAACTAAAAAAATTAATAATAAAGACTTTGATGGCGCCGTATTAATTAATATGAGCAATGATACAACAATGGCGACAGAGTCCTTTAAACAAAAGAAATTTAACGTCACAACTGAAAATGACTCAGAATTAAATGATGTCACTATTTATGTTAATGGTAAAAATGAAGGTACTGACACTTCTAAAACATTTGGACCATATTCACCAGATGAAGAAGTAACCGTTCATGCAGAAGGTAAAATAGATAATCAAATCTTCAAATCAGATTCTGTTGATGTCGATACGACAAACAAAGAAGATGGCGAAGTTTCTGATGTCACATTAAAATTCGATTCTGATGCTATTGATAAATATGTTGACGCTAAAGATAGTAAGAAATCTAAGTCTTCATCAGACTCAGATTCTGATAAAGACAGTGATAGCGACAGTTCAAGTTCCTCAGATGAAGTGACACGTTCAAATGTCATTGATAAAGTTGAATCTTATGAAGGTCACAAGTTAGATACAGATAAATATACATTTAAAGAACCTGAAAAACATAATGGTAGATGGGGATTCTCATTTTTAGATAAAGATGGCGACTTAGCTGGTTCATACTTTGTCGATGCCGATGATGGCTATGTTACGAAATTTGACGAACATGGCGATGAAATTGGTTCAGGTTACTAATATTTAACAATAATTGCATAATAAAAAGCGAATTCCGTTATGATGACTGTTACGTCGATACATCATGCAACTGGAATTCGCTTTTTTATTTGGCTCAATAATAAATTCGATTCAAAATTTATACATCAATCGAATTTGACAATGAGCCTTTATTTTTTTAAATACCAACAATCGTTTTAAGTTCAAGCTTAAATAGTGATTCTCAGTATAAATGTAAAGTTAATAGTGATTAAACTATCTTTTAATCATCTATTCACTCACAACATTCTTAGCTTCGCCAATTTATAATAATTTCTCTTTCTTTACATATAACAAAAACATCCCTTGTACCATTTTCATTCACGGTACAAGGGATGTCTCTTTAATTTGTACAGTCATACGATTCACTACAAACGCATACCTTCTATTATATAGTGTTCACAACTTAACTTTCCTAAATATTATATTTTAGAATATCAATGTTAGGATGTATGTCCAAATACAGATAAATATTGCAAAGCCGATACTGTATTTAAGTGTCATTTTAAGTAGTTTCTCTATTAATAATGCTCACAGGTAAAATAATATGATTGTCTTTTAAAGATTTTCGCATCAATTTAACTAATTTTTCAGCAGCAACATATCCCATTTTTCTTTTATCCTGATTAACTGTAGTAATACTTGGATAGCTATATTTACCAATAGACACGTTATCAAAACCAATAATTTTAACATCTTTAGGTACATTTATATTATTATCTTTTAATGCATATAATGCTCCTAGAGCTAACCAATCATTCAAAGCAAAGATTCCATCAAATGAGATATTACTATTAATTAGATGCTGAATAGCTTTTCGTGATTCTGAAAAATGAGTTTTTTTAAGATTTATTATTAATTTCTCATCTAATTCAACATTCTTCATTTTTAATGCTTCTACATAGCCATTAAATCTATCTACACTTGTAGAAATTTCTTGTTCACCTTTAACTACTACTATATTTTTACATCCACCTTCCAAAAGAAAATTCGTAGCTTTAAAACCACCATCAAAATTGTCAGATTCAACAATTACAATATCTTTAGATTTTTTAGGTTTTCTATCAATACAAACAATTGGTATATCTCTTCTCACTGAAGTGTATAATGTGTCATCATAACCTGATATATATATTAATCCATCAACACCTTTAGCATCCAAACTTGCTAAATAATCCAGTTCTTTTTCTTTATCACTATTGGTATTACAGATAAAAACTGTAAAATTTTCCTTTTCAAAAAAATATTCTTCTATTTCAGAAACAATTGTAGCAAAAAATTCATTTTTAATATCTGGAACAATTATACCTATTGTATTAGTTTGACGAACTCTTAAGCTTTTAGCAATTAAATTTGTTTTATAATTATTTTCTTTGATAACATTTAAAACTTTTTCCTCTGTTTCTTTTGAAAATCTACCATTTTGATTAATTACTCTTGAAACAGTTGCTACTGACACTCCACTGATTTCAGCAATTTCTTTAATAGACAAATTTTTCTTAGCCACCGTATTACTCCTTAGACATGCAATCCTACATTAATCTTTTGCTATTTCAACTTTAAATATTATATCGTTATTTGATACTTCTCCATTTTTATTTTCCAAGTATAATTTATAATCACCTTTATTGGTCAATAATATTGGCGTAACAATATCAAATTTTTCTTTTATTTTTTCTAAATTGAACTCTGCTAATAAATCTCCTTGTTTAACATATTGACCTTGTTTAACGAAAGTATTAAAGTATTCTCCATTTAATTCTACTGTATTGATTCCAATATGTACAAGTATTTCAGCACCATTGTCTAAAGTCAATCCGTATGCATGCTTGGTTGGAAACAATGTTGTAAGTTCTCCATTAGCGGGAGCAAATACTTTTCCATCTGTTGGTAATATTGCAATCCCTTCTCCTAATATTCCTTCTGAAAATACGCCGTCTTTTATTTCATTTAATTGCTTTATCTTGCCATTAATAGGACTAAAAATATTTTCTGATTTTTCAACTTGTCTTTCATTTTTTTCTTTACTGTTCTCAGTTTTTCTTGTATTTAAACTAACATCTTCAAACCCTAATATATAAGTAGCCAAAGCTCCTGTTATAAAGCATATTGTTAATCCTATAATATAATGTATAAAAGTTGATCCTACAAATGCTGGTAAAGTAGTAAGACCACCAAATACAAATGCATATGACTTAACTCCCATTCCGCCTAAATATGCACCTCCTATTGCTCCTCCAATTAGAGCTCCTATAAACGGTTTTTTCAATTTCATTGCCACACCATAAATAGCCGGTTCAGTAATACCTGCAAAAAATATTGATAATAATGCAGATAAACTAAATGATTTCATTTTTTTATTTTTAGATTTTAACAACACTGCAAAAGTTGCGCCCGCAATACCAAAGTTAGCCGCTGCAGTTAATGGTACTATCTTATCAAATCCTAATGTACTTATATTACTAATCATTATTGGATTAACTGCCCATTGTAAGCCAAATACAACAAATACGTTCCAAATACCACCAACTACGAGTCCCGTTATCCATCCATTTGATTCACTCAACCAATTTATTCCATTTGCTATTCCTTCACCAACATAAACACCAAAAGGACCAAACAATCCAACAGTTACTGGAACAATTACAACTAATGAAATTAGAGGCACAAAAATAATTTGTACACTTTTCCATATGTATTTTTCCAAAAACTTTTCAAGGTAGGAATATACCCATATTGCTAAAATTGCTGGTATAACAGTCGATGAGTAATTCATTAAAATGATAGGTATACCTAAGAAAGAGGTAGTAGCAACATTTCCATCTTTACCTAATAAATTGATCAAATCTGGATGAATTAATGATGCACCAATGACTGCTGCAATATATGGATTGACTTTAAATCTCTGCGCTGATGTAAACGCTAACATAATAGGTAAAAAATAAAAGACAGACATTGATGCTGCCGACAAGATTACATAAGTTCCCGATTTTTCACTTAACCATCCAAGTTGGTTAATTAACAATAATAAACCTCTTAATATACCAGCACCCGCTAATGCCGGTAAGAGTGGTGTGAATATCCCCGAAATGGTGTTGAAAAATCGTGATATTAATTTTCCTTTTTCTTCATTGCTTTCTTCATTCGAATTTTCTACGTTACTTAAATTAACTAACTCTTTATATACTTTTGAAACTTCTGTACCAATAATAACTTGATATTGGCCACCCTTACTAAAAGCTTGTATCACTTCATTAGAATCATTTAAATTTTGTTCATTCACTTTGCTTTCATCTTTTAACCTAAATCTTAACCTAGTCGCACAATGTGTAACAGAGTTAATATTCTCTGAACCACCTATTTCATTTAAAATTAATTCAGCTACTACTTTATAGTCCATATTAATCACCCTTTTCTTTAAATATAATATGGGGAAAACCCCATATTATAGATTTAACAAATATATTCTTGTTCAATATCAGCTATAGAATTAATACGATTTTGATGTCTTCCACCTTCAAATTCAGCTTCTAACCATTCTCTCACAATCATTTTTGCCAATTCACTACCGATAACCCTTGAACCAAATGCCAATACGTTAGTATTATTATGCTCTCTAGATAGTTTAGCTGTATATGGATCACTACACACCACTGCTCTTATTCCTTTAACTTTATTTGCTGCAATTGAAATACCCACGCCTGTTCCACAAATCAAAATACCTAAATCTACTTTATTATTTATAACTGCTTCTCCCACTGTTTTCCCATATTCAGGATAATCAGTTCTTTCATTACTATGAGCACCAAAATCAATAACTTCATAGCCTAATTCTTCTAAATAACTTTTTATTATTGGTTTCAATTCAATGCCTACATGATCATTACCAATACCTATTTTCATAATTAATTTTCTCCTTTTTTTAATTTTTCAATTATTGTTTTATAAGAATCTTCCTTGTTAAATAGCGTTGAAGTTCCCAAAACAAATCCTTTTACACCCATTGTTCTTAAATATTCGATCTCACTAGGAGAAATAGCACCATCAACGAATACTTCAAAGTTATAATGCTTTAAATATTCATCCGAAGTTAATATACCAATTTTTTCATTTACAAATTCTAAATATTTTTGTCCTGAAAAACCTGGATTAACAGTCATTACCAGAACTTTGTCTACTAAATTCAACAAAGGTTTAATAGTTTCAATTGAAATATCTGGATTAATTGCAATTCCAGCTTGAATATTGTTTTGTTGAATTTTTTGTACAGTTCTTGCAGGTTGTTTATCAGTATCAGGATGAAAATAAATGATATCTACACCTTCATTAGCAAAAAAATCAATATAATTTGATGGATCATTAATCATTAAATGAACATCTACTAAATTATCTGTTTCTTTACGTATAGTTTTTAAATCTTGAAGCCCCATACCGAAATTTGGCACATACTGACCATCCATAATATCAACATGAAAACCATCAACATTAGCATCATCTAAGGTTTTTATTTCTTTTTTCAAGTTAGCAAAGTTGGCACACATCATTGAAGGAAAAAATTCATTTTTTTTATTCATAAGTTTACCTCCTTTGAGTAATCGTTTACTCATTGGGTAAACGATTACTCACATTTGACTCTAAGTTATCATACCTATTTAAAATTTACAAGGTATAATTTTTTATAAATTTTAAAACTTCTTCATCAGTGGGTATTGCGCTCTGTGTCTTTCTTCCACTAACTTTTATAGCAGAAGCAGCTGTTGCATATTTAATTGCTTCCTCCATACATTCATTATTATGCAAAGATAAATATGAGGTTAATGCAGCGACAAAAACATCTCCAGCACCTACTGTGTTTACAGCATTTACTTTATAAGCTGGTATAAAGGTACTTTTATTACCATCATAAAATATAGACCCTTGTTTACCTAATTTCACGATTACATTACCTACTCCTTTTTTATAGATGATGTGTGCAGCCTGTATAGCACTCTCTTTGTCATTAACTTTAATTCCACTTATTTTTTCTGCCTCTTGTTGATTTGGAGTTATAATATCTACGTATTTCAAATATTTTTCTTTATAGCCATCAACAGGAGCCGGGTCTAAAATTACTATCATATTTTTTTCTCTAGCAAGCTTTAAAGAATATTCAATTGCTGAACTGTTAGTTTCTAATTGTAATAAAAAATATCTTGATTTTACTTCTTCAAATGCTTTTTCTAACTGCTGTTTATCTATATATTTATTAGCTCCAAGTGTTCCTAACATTGTATTTTCAGCACTTTTGTCTAATATAACTATAAAATTACCCGTTCTAACTTCAGATACTTTAGATACATACTTTGTATCTACACCACTGAATTTCAAGTTGGAAATCATATTATTTCCGCTAGTATCATCACCAACAGCACCAATAAATTTTACATTACATCCTAATCTAGCTAGCGCAATGGCTTGGTTCGCACCTTTACCACCAGGTTGATACTCTATATCTTTAACCCAAACTGTGTCACCTTGATTAGGGTAATCACTCGTTTTAATAAAAATATCTTGATTTATACTTCCAAAAGTTAATATCTCATTTTCCATTTTGATAGCATCCTTCCTATTTTTATAGTTATATAGTTCCTTTTCAATAAATTTATTTTGTTCTTAGCATCTATACAACTAATCCAGCTTTCCAAAAATATTTTATAGTCTTTCAACTCATTTTGTAACCGATTACATATATCGTAAAATTTTTTTAATTTTTAGTCAATTGGTATTGTATTAATAATATTTTTAATTTAAGCTATATACAACTCGTTTTTGTAACCGATTGCAAAAAGGAGTTGTATATATGATAAATTTAATTAATAGTGTTTTTGAATGGTTTATTGGTCTAGGCGGTCCTGGAATAATGTTTGTAGTTATTACACTTCTATGTTTAATATTTGGAGTTAGTGTCTCTAAATCTCTTGAGAGTGGTATAAGAATGGCTATTGCATTAACCGGTATGACTGCAGCTATTTCTTTACTCACTAATACTTTAGGTCCAGCTTTAAATTCATTTGTTAAATCTTCTGGAGTAGATTTAAGTATCACTGATTTAGGTTGGGCTCCATTGGCTGTTATAACTTGGGGGTCTTTATACACACTATATTTTGCATTTATTTGTTCTGTGACAAATTTAGCACTTTTATTTTTAAACAAAACAAAAACTTTAAATGTAGATTTGTTTAATATATGGAATATTTCAGTTTTAGGACTTTTAATGCAATATTATAGTAACAATATTGTATTAACATCCATTTTTGTAATTGGCATTTACTCATTAACTTTAAAAAATTCTGATGTTTTAAAACCATCTATAAATTATATTTTGAATTATAATAAAGATAATGTTACTACAACTGCTCACCCTTCTCTTTTAATTGCGCCTTTTGTATTAATATTAGATAAATTAATCGATAAATTTATCCCAATTATAGATAAATTCGATTTCAACGCTGAAACTTTAAATGAAAAAATTGGTTTTTGGGGTAGTAAATTCGCAATAGGTATTTATCTTGGAACTTTTATTGGATTACTAGGACAACAACCTATTAAAGAAATCCTTACCTTAGCATTTACTACTGGTGTAGTATTAGAATTATTTACTTTTATTGGTGGTTGGTTTGGACCAGCAATCGAGCCTCTATCAAAAAAAATTAGTAACATAATGGAAACTAGATTGAAAGGTCGAAAATTATACATTGGTATTGATTGGCCTATACTTGCTTCTAGTGCAGAATTATGGGCAGTAATAAATATTTTAGCTCCAATTTTATTGCTAATTGCCATGATTTTACCTGGTAACAAAGTCCTGCCTTTAGGTGGTATTTTGTTAACTATCTTAGCCCCTGCATTACTTTTAATAACTAAAGGAAAAGTCATAAGAATGACAATAATTGGAACTATACTTTTACCTTTATTTCTATGGGCAGCAACTCTAATATCTAAATTTTTAACAGAAACTTCTAAAAAAATTGGAGAGTTTCCAGATGGATTATCTAAAAACCAATTATTTTCTTCCGTTGATTCTGATCCTGTAGAAAAAATGCTTGGAATACTAATTGGTAAAGCTTGGAATACTATGGATATAAGCTTAATAATTTTTGCCACTATATCAATAGTTATATATGTCACAATTTTTATATGGTATTTCAAAACAATGAAAAAAAGAGATGAAGTTTCAAACTAATTATCTGTAATAAATCTGTAATTAAACATTTATTTTCAGTAATCATTTAATATTTAAATACTTTCTCAACTATAAATTTTATACGATTATTAACAAAAACATCCCTTGTACCATTTTCATTCACGGTACAAGGGATGTCTCTTTAATTTGTACAGTCATACGTTTCACTACAAACGCATACCTTCTATTATATAGTGTTCACAACTTAACTTTCCTAAATATTATATTCTAGAATATCAATGTTAGGATGTATGTCCAAATACAGATGAAGATAGCAAAGCCGATACTGTATTTAAGTGTCATTTTAAGTAGTGCTGATTCTTCACCGACTTTTTTAACTGCTGCTGTTGCAATTGCAATCGATTGTGGTGAAATTAGTTTTGCTGCTACACCACCGGCAGTATTCGCTGCAACTAATAATGGTGCGCTTGTTGAAATTTGTTGTGCTACTGTTGTTTGAATTGGTGCAAACAATGTATTGTTGTTTGTTACTGATCCTGTCATAAATACGCCAATCCAACCAAGTACTGGTGAGAACAATGGGAATATTGAACCGGCTTTCGCGATACCTTGACCCATTGCTACAGTCATACCACCATATGTCATCACTTTCGCAATTGCTAAAATAACAGAAATAGTAATGATTGGAATCCATAATTCTTTAAATGCTTCTACAAATAATGCACCTGCTGCTTTAAGATTTATCTTCGTAATAATCATCGTTAAGATCACAGTTAGTAAAATTGCTGTACCTGTCGCACCGATAATATCAAGTCGTAAGACAATACCTTTTGGTGACAAGGCACTAACAGTTTGTGGCAATGGTATTGTTAATACTAATTTTTCTAAAGCACCACCAGGCATGAATAATTTTTTGAAAAATGGTGCACTCCAGAATAATACGATAACAGTTAAAATAACAAATGGACTCCACGCATAAATAATTTCTTTAATTGTACGTTTTTGAATGTCTTTTTGATTATCTTGTAATCTGAAAATATGTTTTGGTTTATATCTACGACATACAACTGCTAAAACAACCATTGTAGCTAATGGAGGAATAATATCTGCTAATTCTGGTCCTTGGAATACAGTTAACAATAATTGTAAACCAGCATAAGTTGTACTTACCGTTAAAATAATTGGTAAGATTTCTTTAATACCTTTAAAACCATCTATAATATATACTAAGACGAATGGAATGATGAAATTTAAAATTGGTAATGTTAATGCTGAGAATGTTGATACACTCAATGCATTGACACCGCCACCCAAGTTGAACGTATCAATAATACTAACTGGTAAACCAATAGCACCAAACGCACCTGCTGCGCCATTAGCAATTAAACATAGCATGGCAGCTTTTAATGGTTCAAAACCTAATTGAATAAGTAATACTGCACAAATAGCAATTGGTACACCAAATCCTGCTGCACCTTCTAAAAATGCGTTAAAACAAAAACCTATCAATAGTAATTGAATACGTTGGTCTTGTGAAATGCTGGCAATACTATCTTGAATGATATTAAATTGACCAGTCTTAATAGAAACTTTATATAACCAAACTGCCATCAAGACGATATAACCTATAGGGAATATACCTGCTACAACACCTTCAGTAATTGCGCCAGCTGATACTGGTATAGCTAATTTAAATACTGGTAAAGCAACAAGTAATGTTACAACTAATGTTGTTAACGCTGCATAGATACCTTTCATTTTAAAAATAGTTAAACATAATAAGAATAAAATAATCGGCACTGCTGCAACTAGTGCTGATAACCCAATATTGTCAAACGGGTTGACGCTAAGTAATAACATAAATGACTCCTTCTCTCTTTAATAAAATATATTAAATTAAATAATAAACATCATTTGATTGTGATTTATTTCACAAAATAAATGTAACACGCCTACAATCATCCGTCAATTCAATTTTGTGAAAAATGTCACATAAAATACATATCTTAAGACCACAACAAATATAATATCATTTTATTTTAATAAATGAATCATTTAATTAATAATTTTTCGTTGAACCGACAAATTTATATACGATGTCAAAGTCAATAATGACGTGCTGTTAAGGTGTGCTTTTACTAAATGGTATCCAATAAGATAGTTGTTCCTCATCAATCTTGTAATTTAGCATTTATAGGTAATTTTGCGGAAACTGAACGCGATACGGTCTTTACTACTGAATACTCTGTACGTACGGCCATGGAAGCTGTCTATCAATTACTAAATATTGATCGTGGCGTTCCAGAAGTGGTAGGTACACCATTTGATATTCGTGTCTTAATGGATGCCGTTTACCAACTTAATGATCGTCAAGACTTACAGGAGATTACAGAACATAATCCTATTCAAAAACTTGCATTATCAGGATTCTTGAAAAAAATCAAAGGCACATATATTGAAACATTATTAAAAGACCATCATTTATTGTAGTTACATTTAACATGCTAGTAAGCACAAGTAAGCTAAGAATGGAAATCGTACATGACAACTAGCTGTAAACAGTAAAATAATTAATGCCTCAAATCTAATATAGAAAAGTAACTTTCTCCCATTAGATTTGGGGCATACACTATAGTCGCGTTTTTATTCAAGTTAGCATCATCATTTTTTTCGATGCTTAATTTCTTTAATACAAACGATTATTAATGTCATAACAACAATTACTATACTTAAACTATTGATAATAAATTGATTGATATAATATTGATAAACCATTTCTGTGAGTTGATTAACACCTTGCACCATAATATAAACACTAATTTCTAAATTTAAAATACATAACACTAATTTAGTTCTATATATTTCATTCTTTGAATAATCATATTGCATAAATTCAACCATATTTTCATAAAATCGTGTGCTTAAATATAAGATAAGCCATATAATAAGCATTAACACAGTAATTACCAATAATATCAATTTATGACTGTAATTATCAGCACTACCTGTAACATCATAATGTATAGGAACATTTTGGGGTAAACGTTTATTAAGCACAAGTGTATATATAATAAGTATTATATACATTACGAAGCTTGTTAGGGTAAGTATTTTTATTTTATTCATAAACCCATTACCTCACTTATGACTTTCACAACTTTAATCTTGTTATGTTTGCTAGTGTGACCTCGTGAACCGATATGCATCTATTCAGCGCTTCTAGTCTATAGTGAATTTCTTCAGACAATATAACGAAATTGTTAAAATAAAGATACCTACTAATAATAATATTGTGTTTACAGCATCGCTATGTTCGACAATAATAATTCTAACAATTGCCGTAATTCCTAGATATATAAAATATTATAAAGAGAAATGATAGTTGCGTTTGAAATATTGAACAATTAGTAAGATAAATTCGATATACATGAATGATACAAGTAAATCTTCAATAATTTGATTATATTTTAAGTCACTATTTTTGAGGAATAAATTTTCAAAGAAACCAAAGACTTCGGTAAATAAAAATATGACTAAAGTAACAGCTATCGCACCGATACAAATGTTAACTGCTAATAATAATAAATTGGAAAATTGCTCACTTAACTTATTCGTTTTAAACTTTTTCATTGATGTCTCCTTCAATCACTTAAAATATTTTACACGCATGAATATGAAGTGTTAAATTTTACCTTATTTTGTGCGATTACGCTAGCTTGTGTCAAATGTGCACTTGAAAAAGAAACATTTTGTTCTGACTACGTGTTACTCATCTTATAATTGTTGTAGAAACAACAACACCCTGCTATCGAAAATAATAACAAGGTGTCGTCTTTAAATTATTTTAGTCTTCTGGTAGCTGGTCAATATTTTCAATAGATGTAACCATACCATCATCATCAATATTTACTACTACACTAAAGTCATTATGTTTATAAGCATCATAAATTAATAAGTTATGACGTCTATCATCTGGTTCACCATAATGATCTACGTAGTCATTTTCTGAAACGTTAGTTGGTGCAACAACAACGTCTCTAACTTGACCATCTCTATATAATACGCCTAAGTCTCCATACTTATCATATCTATCTCCAGATACATAAACATCACCACTTGGTCGACCATATTTATTTTCAACTTCGGCTCTAGTCATACCTTCATATACACCATCATATCCATCCTTAGATGAAGATTTCATAAATTCTTTATCAAATGAATCGCTGTATATACTAATTTCAGGACCTCTTGCTGTATTGGTATGATGTGATGAAGAGCTCCCAGTAGGATGACTATGATTTGAACCATTATTTTGATCTTGAGACGTTACTGGTTCGTTATTATTAGCGATAAATGTCTTATATGCATAATACGCACCAAATAACAGTAAAGCTAAGACAACTAGTGAAATGATAATCAATATTACTTTTAAAAATGTCGACATACCATCTTTTTGTGGAGGATAATATGGACTTTGATATCTTTGCGGATTCGGTCTTTGAACCGGCGTCGGTCTACTTTGACGGCTTTCATTGGTATTACTTTGAGTTTGATTCTGCTCACTAGCAGTCAATTTATGACCACAGTTATTACAAAATGTTTGATGCCCTTCTATTTCATGACCACAATTAGGACAATACTTCATATTTATAGCTCCTCTCTCTCTTCTATATATTGTTGCTGTAATTTATTTACTTGAGTCAATCCTGCTCTCATTAATATAAAAATAATAACCCACGCGATAACTATTAAAATAATTATTTTTAAATACAAGCTTCCTAGTATAGTAAAATCTGTGTCCCATATACCGTGTAACACTACGGCAAAGAAAAAGAAGAATAAAAAACGTTTATCTATAATGTTTTCCCATTTGAATTGATATGTTCCTTTGGCAATCACAGCTGCTGCACCAACCATAGCTGCCCAGACAATATGACCACCTAAGGCTGACCAAGCTCTTAACACAATCGTTTCATTCATTAATTGCACATCTACTGATTCTGCATTCATTATGTATCCAGCTGTTTCAAATACTGCAAATCCAGCTCCAATCGCAGCACCAATAAGTAAACCATTCAAAATTTTATTCGTATGTAAATAGTTAATAAAAATAATAACAATGATAGCTTTTCCAACCTCTTCAATTAAACCTACAAGAAAGGCATCTGCCACCGTCATAATACCAAAAATCTGATATTCATAACTAAACGACACAAATTGATATAAAATAATCGTAGTTAATAATGAAAATACACCACCAATAAAGAACATTTTTAACACTTCGAAGAAACTAATATTTCGAAAGGCATTTGATTCAAAAAAGAATATCAACCCTGAAATTGGTACAACTAACGCTCCTATAAATATCATGCCAGGCAGTGCATTAAGATTACCAAACGTATTAAATAACACCCATAAACCAATAAAAGTGATTGCTAAGGCAACAAAGACGCGTGAAAATACCCAAGGCTTGCCCCATTCTTTAGACACGTTATTAATATGCGGCGTGGTACTCCTTGTTCCAGCTATAAAAATGTCATCCGCTTCATCTTTGGAATGCCTTTTAAACACTTCTGAAAACATATCTCTCAAGTTAAGCTTTAGCGCTTCTTCATTCCCAGCGAGTTTACCGATTGATTTCGTAGTGTGATGGAATAAATTTTTAGCTTCTTGAGCCAAATTTGTATTATCTGCTATATGACTTTCAACTTGTTCATCACTATGATTAAAGTTTTTATCATTAAAAGCATGTGTTAGATGATATCCACAGTTATTACAAAATTTATCATTCGATGCAACGACGACATGACAATTTGGACAATGATGTTCCTCAATTTTCTCAGTTGTTATATTATCACCATTATTTTTGTCATTTATTAAATTATGACCACAATGTTGACAAAATTTATCTGTACTATCTACATGTCCCCCACAATTTAAACAATTCATCCAGTTGTTCTCCTCATATTCAATTTTATCTTACAAAACAATTTTAATTTATTTTCAATCAACTTTCTATATAAATTAAAAATATATATGCAATATTCTTATTATTTTTAAAATTAGTTGCATTATCTAAAGAATTCAACTTTTCCATAATACAAAACACCACCTACTAACGTGCTAGTAGATGGCTAAATAACACTTTATTTACTTTATGTTTTAAAATTATGCAACTAGTTCACTAAAATTATCTTTATCAAATTATTACATTAACTAATAAGATAAAGCCTAAACCTAATACCGATAAGACAGATTCTAATAATGTCCAAGTTAAGAATGTTTCTTTTATTGTTAAGCCAAAATACTCTTTAAACATCCAAAATCCTGCATCATTAACATGCGAACAAAAAATACTACCAGCACCTATAGCTAAAACTACAAGAGATATATTAACATCAACAGATTGTATAAGCGGTAATACAATACCTACTGATGATAAAGCAGATACCGTCGTTGACCCTAATGCTAGTCTTAATAATGCAGCAGCCAGCCATGCTAAAAAGATTGGCGACATATCTGATCCATGAAATAGCTTAGAAATGGTATCTCCTACTCCACCATTTATAAGTACTTGCTTAAATACACCGCCACCACCGATGATAAGTAATAGCATAGCAATTGGAGTAATTGCTTCTGTTACAGTTTCCATTATTGTATTCATCGATTGATTTCTTCTGATTCCCATAGTATAAATCGCAATTAATACAGCCATAACCATTGCTGTTGTTGATGAACCTATAAAATAAATAAAGCCTTCGATACCAGAAGCTTTACCATTTTCATGTCCAGTTATTAATTGTACGATTGTTGCAAATAACATCAAAATAACTGGACTCAGAGCCGTTAATAAACTAATTGAAAAGCCTGGTAAACTTTTTTCTTCAATATTATGTACTTCAGCTATACTTTCTTGATTTCCTTCTTTAGAAAAAGCTGACGGAGTAAGTTTATATGAAATTTTCGGAAACAATATTCCTACAATTATAGCTAATGGTAAACCAATAATAACTCCATACATTAATACGTGACCAATATTAGCATTCAGAGCTTGTGATATAGCAACTGGCCCCGGATGAGGAGGTAAAAAACCATGTGTGACTGCTATAGCTGCAGCCATTGGTAAACCTACTTTAAGATTTGAAATATTCATTCTTTTTGCTAATGTGAAAACAAGTGGTACTAATAACACAAATGCAACTTCTAAAAATAATGAAATACCAATAATAAATGATGCAATAATCATAGCCCATGCTACATATTTAGCACCAAATGTATTAATTAACTTATCTGCAATTCTAGTAGCACCGCCACCTTCTGACAGCAATTTACCTAAAATGGACCCTAGTCCAAAAATGATTGCAATACTTCCTAAGGTATCTCCCATACCTTTTTGAATCGTTTCAACGATTTTATCAATTGGAATACCTAACATCATTCCAGTAATCATTGAAGTAATAATTAATGAAATAAATGTATTTAACTTAAACCACATAATTAAAGCAAGTAAAATTAAAACTCCTATAACTACAGCTATAAGAGGCCAAATTGTTTCAAACATTCCTCATCACCCCTGTTTATTAACTATTCAATTGATATACTTCTGATAAAGTATCAACTTCTCCAACATTCCCTGGGAAAATTACATACGGCATTTTTTTATATTTCGCTTCCTCACCAGTCAACCAAACTGGAACCCCTTTTGTAATTTGACCTATTACTTGTGCTTTTTTAATATTTAATCCCTTTGTTGCCACATCACTTGATGTAATTCCACCTTTAGCAATAATAAAATTAGGCTGTATCTTTAGTTTACTTATAATTGCTACTAGACTATTTGAAATATTTGTAGATATGCTCAAATTATTATTCAAATCTTCTGTTTTTATTACATCTCGGGATGTATAGATAACTACATCTTTACCACTTAAAATTATATTCTCAACTTCGTTTGCTTTTTCATTGATATAGTCTCCCAATGTATCTTTAGTAACTTGTTTAACATCAAATTCAAGTGATTTGATATTAGTATTATTTAATAAATGCTTAAGTTGATCAGTAGACTTCTTAACATGTGATCCAACAATAATGACTCCCCCATGATTACTCTGTTTATATTGTTTTAAATTAATAATTTCTCCTGGTGTTTCACATATCGCTTTAACAAAAGATGCTGCTGTTCTAAAGATAAATTTTTTGTCTTTTGTAGCTAAATATTCTGTTAAGCAGGCTACGAAATAATCCATATCTTCATCGTTGAGTGCATCTACAACTACAGCATCCAAATTATTTAAGTCATCAAAGATTTTAAAGATTTCATCATGTTCTCTTTGTCTGATATTCTGTAATGAAATGTGATAAACATCGTTAGAATCTAAGACACCATTACTTTTTTCACTAATAAAATCTGCCATTGTTTCAGATTTAAAACCGAACGTAGTATCTTTTGAAAATTCACTTTGTGATACAGGAATATAATTTTCTCCTTCTTTTAAATAATGGACACCATTATATGTGTATCGTTCACCTTCAAAAAATTCCGGTAAATAAAATATAGCGTCAAACCCAGTATTTGAAGCATCATTTAACACTTTAGGCTCTAAATAAAAGTGTCCTCTAAGAGTTGAATCGCCCCTACTTATAATCAAATATCGAGTATTTAATTTTTTTGCTACCTTTTCAATTTTTTCACTTATTTCTTGATGTAAAATGGTAGTTTCTTGTTCATTTAGAGCCCGAGAATTCGTCAAAATATAAAACATATTATTGGATTGTTCAAAACCATCCATTAATAATTCTTCTGTCCAATCTGTGTAGACTGGTAAATCTTTAACTGTTTGTGTACCAGTTGGATCATCATCCAAAACAATAACCTTATAATTAAGATTTTTTAAATTTTTATTTATTTTATCCTGCTTTTTTTCATTGATTAATTGTTCATTTAACATTTTTTCACCTACATATTATTTATTCTTTCGAAATATTTAATAATACCTGAATGGTCATTTAAACCATTTCCTTGTGCAACTTCTGATTTATAAATTTCTTTCACTTGATTAGATATTGGTAATGTTAATCCAACTGTGTCAGCTGTGGATGTAATATTTTTCATATCTTTCAAATTAATGTTTAATGTTCCCCCGGCTTCATAATCTTCAGCTATCATTTTAGGAAATTTCGCCTCCATAACAGCAGATCCTGCTAAACCTCCTTTAATTGCTTCAAACATTTCAGATAGCTCAATATTAAATGTTTTAGCAAGTACAACTGCTTCTGATAGTGCTGCAATATTTGTATTAACAATAATTTGATTAGCTAATTTCACAACACTCCCTGCACCAACATCACCAACCCTTATAACTGATTTCGCAATAGGTTCACAAACCTTTTTAATAACTTTTAAGTCTTCTTCCTTACATCCAACCATGATTGATAATTCACCAGAAATTGCTAATGGTTCTCCGCCACTCACAGGCGCATCAATATAGTTAATAGATTTTTCTTCAAGTACTTTAGCAATTTCTAAAGATTCATTCGGTGTTAAAGAGCTTGTATCAATAACACTTTTAATATTAATTGTTTCTTGTTGCATTATTGCGTTTTCTCCACTATATAAAACGGATTTAACTATTGCTCCATTAGGTAAAGATAAAATTAAATGGTCGGCTTGCTTTGCCATATTTTCTAAGGTAACTGCTTTTGCACCTGCATTTACCATCTCTTGTTCAGCTTCTTTATTAACATCATTTACCAAAACTAAATTATTAGATTTCAATAAATTTTTAACCATCGGTTTACCCATAATTCCTAATCCAATAAATCCAATATTCATATTTGCAACCTCCTGTGTAAGCGTTTTCTAATATTGTATACTAAAATTGTTAAAATGTATACATTTTTTAGTTGATTTGTTTGTAGTAAAATAATGATATGAGGTGAAAATATGCATAGTAACGAGGATTTAACACTTTACCAAAAAGTACGGAATGATATTATTTCCGGAGAATTGAAATCATCAGAAAAAATAACTGAAACAAAATTAGCAAAAAAATATGATGTTAGTAGAACACCTGTAAGAGAGGTAATTAAACAGTTAGAGCTTGAATATTTCATTAAAGACTCTTATATATTTATTCCGACAACTGAAGAATATAGAAATTTATTTGAAATGCGCATTTTATTAGAAACTTATGCACTTGAAAAAGCAGGTATTATATATACTGAAGATGATTTATTAGAACTAAAAAGTTATACCAACATAGATATAAATGTCGAAAGTGAAGAAGCTATCCTAGAAATGAACGATAATTTCCACCAAAAAATTATCAATGCTTCCAATAACCCATTTATATTAGAAAGTTATCAAAAATTGAAAAGTTTTATTTATCTATTTAGTAAAACAGTGATTAACAAACGTCGGTCTGGACTCATAGAAGAACATGTAGAAATTGTTGAAGCTTTATATGAACGAAAAGTAGATAAAGCGAAACAATTATTAGAAAATCATTTACAAAAAGATTTAGAATTCAGCTTATATTACCTCTCATTTAAAAATGAAAAGTCTAATTAATTATTTATATGTTAGAAAAGAGCATGTTAAAACGCCATCGACTGCAGTCAATGGCGTTTAATATAATGATTTAAGTGATGCTATTTATGGTGCTCTTTAAGCATATCATCTAAGTCATTTTCAAAACTTTCTAAACTAATTAATTTTTTAATCTTATCAATCGCTTCGTCAACTCTATCCTGATGTTGTTTTGATAACTCCTCATAATTCAATTTAGCTTTTTTATCAACAACAGGAGTCACATTTTTTATCGAAATCGCACCGCTTGTTCCAAGTTCAAATAGTTTTGGTTCTATCTTTTCAAAATATTCTTCTTTGGAACCACATAATTCTATGAATAGCGATTCCCATTTTGCTCTACTTCTTAAAATAACAATAGTATCAGGGTTGTTTTCAAGCTTATTTAAAATCACCTGTGCGCTAAGTCGACTACTTTTCCACGATTTACTAAATCCAATATCTCCTGTTGTTGAAGTTCTATATGGGACTAATTCGATATTAGCTACTTTAATCTCATTCACTGCCTTTTCAAAATTTTCATCAATATTTTTATGCCCTTGTCTTTTGGCTTCATTCATTTTTTCAAAAATTGGGATATAGTGTTTCATTGCTCTAACATATCCTGGATATCCATCATTATTATCAAATAAATGCCCATAGTATTGTCCTAAATAATAGGCAATTAATTTAAATGATTTAGAATTTCCTGTTTCTAAATAAATTCTCACATCTTCTTCGTTATTTTCATACATTTTATATAATTTCTTCAGTTCTTGGGCAATGACATTCTCTTCAGACAAGATATGGTCATAATAAAATTTTTTTAATGTCTCTTCATCTCTACTATTCCCTTCGTATATTTCTTTAGATTCGAAGTCGACGCCAGTTTGATTCGCATTTTCTTTTTCTTTATTCACTTCTCCTTGTATATACTCTCTTACTGTATTACAACTTTCTGAAGCATCTGTATCCATATGTGTTCCAGGATTAAATAAACCTATGATCACTTCTGTGTTATCAACATCTCCTAAAACATGGTTAGGTATGCCCCACTTTGCTGCATTCGATTCCTTATTTAATTGATCTTTACTACTCACCCAAGTAAACCCTTGATCCTTTTTCTTCGAACCATCATAAAAGTCTTGATATAGCTTTGCTTTATCTTCTATTTTCTCTTTATCCCAAAAGTCCTCAAACTTACTCCATAATTCTCCAGTCATTATATTCTCTCCTATCACTTTTTTATAATACGGACAAATACAGTCTTACTTGTCGTTTACACTTAATTTAACAGTGACTGTGATTTGCATATTTTTAATATAAGATTTTTAAGAGACAAAATATGTCCGTTTTAAAATGTAATGTATATATTGAGGTGAATGTTATGGAGAAAGAGAAAAGGCTGTTATATTTTTTCTTTTCTATGATTAGTGGGAAAGAAATAAACCGTTCTGAATTAATAAAACGCTCTGATGTGACGACGCGTACGTTGCGACGAGATGTTGATGTGATTAACCAATTTTTTAAAGATCCAGAATCGCCATGGCGTAATAGTAGTACAAAAATTCAACTAGTGGGTAAAAATGATAATGCTACTTATAAGTTAATAAACAGTTCATTTAGTAAAGATAGCTATGCGATATTAGGTTTGTTAATTAGTATTAAAAGTTTAACACCTAAGCTTCATCAAAATGTCCATGCTTTATTTAAAGCGCTTATTGATGATAGTAAACCTGAAGATAAAAATACATTGAATAGTGTATTAAATCATTTCTCTGTTAGAAAGAATCCAAATGATTGTAATTTCCCAGGACATGAGTTAATGACACTTCAAACAGCGTTAGCAAAGGGTGTCATGGTTGGCTTTAAACATAAACGTACTGGTAAATATGTTTTTGCGACACCACATTCTTTAATGTATATGAATTACGATTATTGGTTAACTTATGAAACTGGTGATAAATTCTTCGATGTTAAAGTACGTGACATCATTGATGTTGAAATGAATGAAAACTTTTCTAAAACGAAATCAGAAGCCAATGAAATTGTAACTGTGAGAGTGCATAAAGATATAGCAAATGAATTGAAGCAATTATACGCTGTGTTAGATGATCGACAATTAAACGATGACGAAGCTAAGTATGTAGATAATAAAGATGACTGGTTAATATTTTATATTGCCTGTACTAAATTAGATGCATACTATATCGCCTATCAAAAAGCACCACGTGCACAAATTCTTGCACCACAAACATATGTCGATAGTTTCCTAGAGCGTATGTTAGAAATATTTAATCAATATAATTTGCCACCGGAAAAGTTATCTAAAGGGGAATAGCACCACTAATCGTTTGTCATTTAAACTTAAGGGGCTCTCCATAATGAACCATACTATTTCAATACAATACTACTAACTTTAAACAACTCAAAAATGCGATTAGAGACCGTCAAATTCTCTAATCACATTTGTTATTATTTGCTATTTAACATATTTTATTAATTTTTTGACCTTTGTAATCACTTTATGTTTACGGAGTCGTTTAACTATTTTGCCTTGTCGTTTTTTAACATATTTCGTATATAATTTATAAGCTAATTGAATGCCTTGTGGTGAACGTTTTAATGACATACGTTTGTTTTTAGTTTTAAGTTGGACTTTTTTTCCTAATAACTTCTGCGATGCCATCTTGTAACTGATTGCTGGCGCGTACTCTACTTCTGGTTCAAATAATACTACTGCATCTTTTAAAGGTGCAAAGTACTTCACGATACGGTCATCTTCAGGTTGCGTTCTAAAATAATCTACCCCAAAGTCATAAAAGTTTCGTTCTAGTTCATCTTCATTGATATAATGTTTACTATAAAATGACGTAATAAACTCTGGTAAGATATCGTTCATAGCTTGATATAAGGCTTTGTCATAATTTTTAGGTTGAATGATTGGTTCCACTACATCATTATTTCTACGATACCCTGGAATACTTTGATATGGTATATTCGCAAAGATGGACTCGATAAAAATAAGTGATGTCATCTTACTTGTGTAATTATATCTAATTGCTGTACCCATCGTTGGATAAATACTTCTTGCATAGAAGAAAATGGTGTCGATAGGTTGCTCACTAATGTTATTTAACAGCCGATCCAGACAATCTTGTGTATAGCCTCTACCCCAGTATTCTACGAAGGCAAACTTCTCGTTGAAATCAATTTCTTGACGTAAGTAATCATTGACAATGTCTCTTTCTTGGCGCGCTTTATCAAGTAATAATTTGTGATACGCTTTATTATGTTGTGCAGTTATTCTAATGAGTTCTCTATCATTTTTAGTTAATTTACCAACCTTTTTAAGATGTTGTAATTGTGGAAATACTTGTTCAAACTCTTGTTCACTAATATGTAGTGCTTTGATAGCACTATCAATGTTAGTTAAGCCTGCTAAATTTCCAAATACTGAAAAGAATTCTTGATCGATATGATCAATAAATGATGGAATACGCCATGCTTTACGTGACCCATAAATATATTTAGTTTGAATGTCATAACCTTTGGCAGCAATAATCGCATCAGCAATTTTCTTAAGTAGTTCGCCATCTCTTGAAATAAAGTATAACGTTTGAATATTTTCTTTAAGTGCCTTTTTAATGGACCAACTTACATATGGCACAAAATAACTACTAATATAGCCATAGACATAATAGTTTAAGTCGTCATGATCCTTTTCACGAAATCTCGCTAGTTGCGTTGTAAGTAAAAATGTATCGTACTGTTTGTTACGCTTTAGAATCGCATTCTCATAGGCATTGAATTTTGTTAATTTATGATGTTTCGGTTTGATATGTAACTTTTTAGGAACCTTAACATCGGCATGTTTATTATCTCCATAGTGAATCCATTCTGCATAATCGTAGTTCAAATCTTCAAAAACATCTAAATATAATAAGCTCGTTGATTTCTGATTGCCATTATCGCTAGATACATAAAGTGGTAATTCTGCCAACTTAGGATCTACTTTAGTTAACATTTGAATGATGACGTCTTTAGGTAAGTACATATCACTGATTAAAATGGCATCTTGATTGTTATCTAATAACTCATAAAGACGTGCTAGTTTATCTTCTTTAGCCTCAACGTTATTCAATTCTGCTTCGATTTCCAAATCATATAGGAGTTGTGCTTGCTCACTCGTTAAATCATATACCGACTGAATCCTATCGATAATATCTTGAAACTTTATTTCTAGTCGCTTATCATCACGCACAAATTCAGATTTTTTATAATAATCTCTCATATAACTTTCAGCTTGGCTTCTGACTCGTGGATAATTGTGAATAACATAAGCTGGTAAATCTGCCTTCAATGTGATTAATTTATCTTTAATATAAAAGAAAATTCCTTCAGGCTTTAAAGTCTTACGTTGAATAATCGTATCGAAAATATCAAAACTGTATAATTTAGGTAACTTTAATGTCTTAATTTGATAGTTTAATGTTGTGTCGATAATTTTGTCAAAACCATTGTCAGTGTCTAAATCATATTGCCAAAACTGCTGTAAAATCGTCTCATTCTTCTGTTCATCCAATGGCAATGACTCTATATGGTTTAACGTTGCTAGTAAGTCATCAAAATTTGATGCTATGGTCCCAGAAGTCATTTCTTGATAATCATGTACTAATGTTCGATTGGCAGTATATTTATCGTAATCATAAATATAACGAATAAAATGTTGTACACCAGAAGCTAACAAATCGTAATAAATAGAGGAATAATCTACAATTCCAATATCTATTTGATCAAAAATTTCATAAATATCTTTATCATTATCCCAGAATAGAATATTAGGATGGTTGCCATACAATTTTTTATAAGCAAGATAATTAAGATCCTTTTTGACTAAGTAATGCATTTTAATAATTAATAATATGTTGTTTTTCTTTAATGTTGTCAGTAATTCTGGCATATTCGGTATGGCTTGACCAAAAAAGTTAGTCATGTCATAGTCTCTGAATGTAGGTGCATATAGTGCAATTTTAGTATCTGCATTCAATCCTTTGTGCTTGCGAATGTCATGATCGAATGAACTGAACATCTGTTTATCAAACATATTGGCTGGATAACCTGAACGTACAACTTGATCCTCGCTCAAATTGAACATCTTACAGAAGTGACGTTCCATTAACGGAGATGTTACTAAACATAATTGATTATTACGATAAATTTCATTATATTTGATATATTTCTTATAAATACGTTGTCTAATACCTGGAGAGTCAACAAAACGTTCAATTGGTTTAATACCCACACCATGCCATAAATTCAGAATAACCACTTCATTCTTAAATTTAACTGGTATGTGTTCTTTAACTTGATGTACGACAAATACACCCGCTTCGCTTTTTAACTTTTCAGCTTTGTTAGAATGATACGTTTCAGCTTTGAATCCTAGCTTTCTAACTTTGTTAACGATATTGATATCATTACACATCCAATATGCATCGATATCTTTGCGACATTGATTGATGTAAATAAATAACCATTTAGGATTACCAGCAAATTCATTCGTGGCATTAAATATCCACAATTTTCTATTCCTCATATTTCCCATTACCTTTCTAATTTGTTCACAGTGAACATGTCGTATGTTCCAATCATCTTGAAATAGTTATAGTTGAAGTTTAATACGACACCATAACAATACTTTAATCATTGATATTATTAAATAGATCATTTATTTGAAAATTCAGTTATTTTAATTTTTAAGTTTATTGAATTTATTGTAATGAGGCACAAGTCATTTATGTCGTATGTGAATTAAAGACATCATTAACTAAACGTTGACTCGCTAGACCATCTTGATAATCAAAATTTTTATCTAAAAATGTCTTAACTTTTTCTATATCAAAATCGTTATCTTCCAACGACTGCATAACATCATCAAACTGACGTACAATTTTACCTGGAACAAACGATACATAAGGTTCATAAAAATCACGCGTGGCGATATAGTCTTCTAAATCAAAGGCATAAAATAACATTGGACGTTTAAAACAAGCAAATTCATATATTAAAGATGAATAGTCAGTAATTAAAATATCAGTAATAAATAATAAATCATTCACTTCTCTATAATCGGCAATATCTTGGAAGTAAGCTTGGTATTCAGTTGGAATAGGTACACGTTCTTTGACAAAAGGATGCATTTTAAACAACACGACAGCATTATGATTGCGACAATATGTTACTAAACGATCAAAATCAATATTGTCAAATGGATAATGTGCTGACTTATGGCCATTACCCCTAAAAGTTGGGGCAAATAGTACGACCTTTTTACCATTGATGATTGGTAATTCTTGTGACATCTTATCTCTAATTTGTTGTGCATAAGATTCATCAAATAAGATATCTGTACGTGGTACACCTGTAGCAATCACTTGGCTTTCATCCATGCCAAATGCTTCAGCATACATGGGTATGACAGATTTTGAAGAAACATACACTTTCGTATAATTTCGATGTGCTTTTGAACCGAAGAAAAGACCACCCTGTTTACCAGCACGACTATAGCCTACCGTCTTAAATGCACCTACAGCATGCCATACTTGAATAATGTCTTGTGACGGTCTAAATTTAACTTTATTTAATGTAGGATGGAAATCATCAACAAAAATGATATCTGCTTTCCCGTATAAGTAGGGTAATTTGAATTTGTCAGTAAATTTATATCTATCAGTAATATTAGCTTTATAAATTTGATGAATTTTATATTTATCATCGATATGTTGTCTCATCATTTCATCATAGATAAATTTGAAATTCCCCGATAAATTGGCACGTGATTCTGAAGAAAATAATACCGTGTGTGTCTTCTTAGTATGGATGAATTTAGACGTATTGAAGATTGCATTAAATATACCTTCTCGCGTTTTCAACCACCATCTACGTCGCGTTTTGTTTAATGAGAACTTGCTTTTTTTAGAACGCCCTTTAGATTTGTAATTGGTATAAGTCACTTTAAGCATCATATCATTGTTATATGGGTCAATTTGTGGTGTTACAATATAACAATGCTTTGTTGAATTACCATTTTTTCTAAATACTTTAGTCAACAGTTGCAATACGTAATTATCATCAGGATTAAATTGATTTAAGTCATTTTGTTGGAATAACGTTAATAATTGTTGATTTACTTTTAATAACTTTTGACTTACTTTCGCATGATACTGACCTTCTTTAGTTGTATATAACAGCTGATATGTTCCTGACACTAAATAGCTACTATCCACTGCCGAAACATTAAAGCGACATGTAAATTCATTACCTTTCATACGAACGTGTTTGATCGGTATCACTTCTTCATTATTGACATTTTGAAGTTGAAAAGTGCCTTGAATACTCATATTGAATCCTAAACGCCCAGTCATATACATTTGGACGCGTTCCCAATAAATATTATCTATAAATACATTTTCTTCACTATTATTTACATTGTTAAGTACTACATTGTCCATTTTAATACTGTTTTCCCCCATGACATTGATAAATCTGTTTCAAATGCATTGATAGCATCACTAATTGTTCTAATATCACATTCATTACCTTTTAATAAAGCTAGCTTTTCCACAACATCTGGATACTTAGCGTAAAAAGCCATCACTTCTTTAAAATCTTGAGCACCGCTTCTACTACTACCAAATAGCGTTAATCCTTTTTCTAAGACTAATCTAGTATTCACTTCAATTGGATATTCACTAACACCGAGTAGACTCACTGTACCCTCAGGTGTGATGAAATCAATGATTTGTTTGAGTGCTGCCTGACTACCTTTACCCCCTACACATTCGAAAGCATGATCAAACGTCACTCCTTGTGGTATGTCATGGATATGATAAATATCATCAACGAATGAAAAGTGACTCAACTTATAATCCGTCTTACCAAAGATAGCAATAGAGGCATCCGGATAACGTTTTTTCAGTAACACTGCCGTAATATAACCTAAATTGCCATCTCCCCATATCGCAAGACGCGTTCTATTCGTATGTGCTTTACGCTCAAAACGTTGAATGGCATGCCAACTGACAGTCACCAATTCAGTGTATGACATTGTACTTAAATCAGTGATACTAGGGTCAACTTCGACCACTCGATCATGTGCCATAAAAACATAATCCTGCATAAAGCCATCAAACCCGCTAGATCTAAAGTGACTAGTAGGCAAGTAATTTTCAGCAATAATCGGATCAGTCTCAACTGGTGTGTTAGGTACCATCATCACTTTAGTCCCTGTTTTATAGACATTGTTACTATCGTAAACGACCTCTCCGACTGCTTCATGAATTAAAGACATTGGCAATTTTTGACGTAATACATCTTCATGTCGTTGACCTGTATAGTAACGTTGATCTGCCGCACATATGGATAAATAAAGAGGTCTAACAACAACTTTGTCACTATTAATCGTTTCATTATTGTAAGTGACTTCGAATTGTCTAGGTGCGACAAGTTGATAGACTTGATTAATCATTTAACATCCCGCCTTTTAAGATGGAATTAGCCACCTTTAAGTCATAGGGTGTTGTTATTTTAATGTTATATAATTCACCACGTACTAATCTCACTTGTTGATCAGCCACTATAAGAATCTTACACGCATCAGTCAATATGTCTTTCTGTTCTGCAGACAATGCGCTATAGCTATTTCTTAATAACTTAATATTAAATGACTGTGGTGTTTGCCCTTGGTACATGTCATTGCGAACAGGTATCGTATGTACACATTCACCATCAGTTGATGTCACGATAGTATCCGTCGCAGAGATGACGGTATCCACTGCACCATATTTCAAGACACTGTCGATATTTTCTTTAATGATTCTATGCGTTAAAAATGGTCTAACAGCATCATGCGTAATAATCACATCATCGTCAGTAATTGGTTGTCTATGTTCAATTTCATGAATGATGTTCATAATTGTTTCATTACGGTCAGTGCCTCCTTGTACTACTTCAATTCTGTCATCATGAATGTGATGTTTGCGTAGTATATCTTTCGTATGGGATACCCATTTTTGTGGTGTGGCGATGAAAATTTTATCGAAATCACTCACTAACATGAATTTTTCAATGGTATGTATCAGTATGGGTTTACCATCTAGATCCAAAAATTGTTTAGGTAGTGGGACATTGCCCATTCGAGAACCAATACCACCTGCTAATATACCAGCATAAATCATAACTTTATCTTCTCCCCCTATTGACTGCTCGATGTGAAGTTCATGAAGGAAAAGTTTTTTCTATTTATCTACTGTGCTACGTGACTCCATATCGTTTTGCGTAAATATTTAATATTTAATAAATTTAATAGCGTAATGTTTATTAAAATTATTATATCAAATAATAATGAAATAAACACAGAATAAATATTGCTAGTGACAAAGAATTTTGTAGTTCTCTCTCAAATTGGACTGATACATAATTATTTTTTTAAGCCTCGCTATGCCCAACCTGCATTGCATGAAAAAACTGGTTATCCAGTTTTTCTGTGTTGGGTCCCTACCTCAGGAGTCTCGGCTTCAAATTAATTTTCGTTTTAACTTATTTATTTTTTATTTATCAGTCCTAGAAAATAGAGAATCAATTTTGTATTAGGCACGTTAGGAAAAGATTTTGAGAATAACAAAGGATTTATGAAGTGAAGAAAAAGTGGAAATGATTAGAGAAAAGGAAAAGCTCGGCAAATTAGAAGGAGCAGAGAGGTAAAGTGTAAAAAATTGGAGAATTAGAAGGAGCGACGAGGTGAAGGCAAATTAGCGTGGTGGAAACATATTTGGTAGGTGATGACAGAACGGTTTAAGGAAGTAGAAGACAATTGAGCAAGTGATGGAGTAATGACTATTTAGTTATGGAGGTGGTTGATTGTTTAAGGATGTACAATTTTGATATTCGCGATATTGTAAATTACGCTATACTACGTCATTGTGAAACATGAATGGTAGATATTGTTATGCTACGTGTCTTTTTAATACGCAGAAATATGATGGAAGATTGATATTGCTAAAGTGAGCAAACTTTTATTCAAGATAACAATGAATATGAGGCTATGCTACTACATATTAAAGGAACACAGAATAGCATTGTTAATGTTCTGTGCTTCTTGTACATTGCTATTATGATTGAAATAGTATCAATGCTTACTTATTATTTTTCCTATAGTTAATGAAATTAATAGTATAGATAAGCATTAGAGATAGAAATGGTAATGAAATTAAGATGTTATTTTTAAATCCTATTGTAGAAGAAAAAGACAAAATAACCATAAAGAAAACGAAACTTAAAATCATAAGACAGAATCGGGGAATCGTATATACTTTATTCTTATCCATAGTATACACTCCTTTTTAATATCTTAATCAGATATATGATCTAGGTTACTAACAATCATGCTACTAAATTCATCCATTTCTCAAAATACATTCAATATCTATCTGTATATTCAAAATTAATTACCACAAACACTATATATGAAAACACTGTTATTTTATGACATAGTTTTTATATTATTGAAATACGCAGCTATTTTACTTATAATAAAATATAAATAAGCCAACGTGCAGTAACACGTTGCCCTTGAGCCCGTTAAAAAGACGGTGGCTTATGTGGTATTTGATTAAATAACCATCTACCTTACCAAAGTTAGAGATGATTATTTTTTATGACTTTCTTTACTAATTAGTACTAAGCCGATGATTGTCATTACAACCATCAGCATTTCGTAATCAGACACGCTGCTCCTTTCCAGGATGAACTACAGTTTTTGCTAATGTAGTTCATAGACAAGTTTTTATGCTCATGCTATTATATAAATAAATAAGGCAACGTGCAGCAACACGTTGCCTCCGAGCCCGTTAAAAAGACGGTGACTTTTCGTTTTTAACCATTTCACTACTCCGTCAAAAGTTGGAAATGGTTATTTTTTATGATTTTCTTTACTGATAAGTACTAAGCCAATGATTGTCATTACAACCATCAACATTTCGTAATCAGACATGCTTCTCCTTTCCAGGAGTAACTTCTATCATCATAGGCATCACCCCTTTGTTAAGAGATTAGCCACCATCTATCCAACTTGCTCATAATATATTATATCAAAATATTATGATTTTTTTAATTTATTTTTTGATATATCGTCAAAACTTCTTACTCGCATCTAATATAAAATACGCTTACAGTTAACTTTGTTATATGTGCTTTTCACCTTCAGAATCCTCTATTACATAGACAAGTCTTTATGCTCATGCTATCATATAAATAAATAAGGCAACGTGCTTCAACACGTTGCCCCTGAGCCCGTTAAAAAGACGGTGGCTTATGTGATATTTGATTAAATAACCATCTATCTTACCAAAGTCAGAGATGGTTATTTTTTATGACTACTGCGACTAATCAATACTAAGCCAATGATTGTCATTACAACCATCAGCATTTCATAATCAGTCATGATGCTCCTTTCCAGGAGTAACTTCTATCATCATAGGCATCACCCCTTTTTTCAAGAGATTAGCCACCATCTATCCAACTTGCTCATAATATATTATACCAGCATACTATTATTTTTTTAATATATTTTAAATGATATTAACAACTGGGTAAATCTTCATATGCCTAACATTTACAAAACATCATTACAATTGATTTCCTACAATGTTGTCGTGTTCATCAAAACATCAATAGCTATCTCAAATGACCAATCGGATAACCTAATCACTATTTCATGATGATATTAACTATACTTAAAATAATTGCAATAATCGCAAATCCTATGACGATGTATGCGAATTTCCATTTTCTAATGAGGAAGTATAACCCGAAAAATAATATACCTATATTTTTAGTTAAATCAGCAAATGGACTAGTAATATTAAAAATGTATGATAGTAATCCTGCAATGAAAAATACACTGGCTAAAATAATCATTAATAAAGATAAATTTTGTTTCTTTCTATCATCCATATGGCATCTCCTTTTGTAATCGTCATCATCTAACAATTAGTTAAGTTAAATATATCAAATATTGATGAGTAATGTTCTATTCCCTTAATACTTTCTATGAAAAAGAATATGACAAAGAAATAATCTTTCAACAAAATTTCTTTAGAAAATGCCTATCTAACAAATCAATGAATCATTTTATAAATGGAATTGTTGAGGAGAACCCCAATCTCACTGTAACTTCCTTTTGTATAAGTTCGCGTTGTGTGGTAATATCATCATGCATAAAAATTCGAGATACTACTAAAAAAGAGGTTTAAAGATACTATGAAAGAAAATTTTTGGAGTGAATTACCACGTCCATTTTTTATTTTGGCACCAATGGAAGATGTCACAGATATCGTCTTTCGTCACGTTGTCAGTGAAGCAGCTAGACCAGATGTCTTTTTCACTGAATTTACAAATACCGAAAGTTTCTGTCACCCTGATGGCATTCAAAGCGTTCGTGGACGTTTAACTTTTAGTGAAGACGAACAGCCTATGGTAGCGCATATTTGGGGAGATAAGCCCGAGCACTTCCGTGAAATGAGCGTTGGATTGGCAGAGATGGGCTTTAAAGGTATTGATTTAAATATGGGATGCCCTGTAGCTAATGTAGCTAAGAAAGGTAAAGGTTCAGGTTTAATCTTACGACCTGAAAGAGCGGCTGAAATTATTCAAGCAGCTAAAGCGGGAGGTCTACCGGTCAGTGTAAAAACACGTCTAGGTTATTATGAAATCGATGAATGGAAAGATTGGTTACGACATGTCTTCGAACAAGATATTGCCAATTTATCGATTCACCTTCGTACACGTAAAGAGATGAGTAAAGTTGATGCCCATTGGGAACTGATTGAAGCCATTAAACAGTTGCGTGATGAAGTGGCACCGAACACTTTATTGACGATTAATGGTGATATCCCTGATAGACAAACAGGTATGGAACTCGCAACGAAATTTGGTATTGATGGTGTGATGATTGGTAGAGGTATCTTCCATAATCCATTTGCTTTTGAAAAAGAACCGCGTGAACATTCAAGCAAAGAATTATTAGGATTGTTGAGATTACATTTATCATTGTTTGAAAAATATGGTAAAGATGAATCACGACAATTCAAAAGCTTACGTAGATTCTTTAAAATTTATGTACGCGGCATTAGAAGTGCAAGTGAACTACGTCATCAATTAATGAGTACACAATCGATCGCAGAAGCACGTCAATTACTAGACGACTTCGAAGAAAAAATGACTGACGATGACATCATTATGACTGTCGGTGACGATGGTGTAAGTAAAGACGAGTAAAGTTAAAAATGTTGGAGTGTAGAAATATCTTAATACTGGAATTTCAATTTGATGATTTTACATCAATAATTATATCACTCAATTTTTAATAAGTAATAAGTTAAAAAACAAATCGAGATAGTCACATTTATTGTGATTATCTCGATTTTTCTTATTTATTTTAGAAATATATAAATAAATTCCATTTAAATCTGCTAAGTTTATTATAATTCTTTTTATAATAGATAACTTAAAAAGAATAGTAATATTAAGAGATTATTGAACTTAATAATAGATTATTAAATTATTTAATACTTTAAACAACAAACCATAGATTAAAAAAAGAGCAGAAAGACAAATATCTTTCCACCCTTTAATTATAGAATCAAATTAGATTTTAATTATCTTCTTTTTTTCTTCTTCTAGATAAGAATGTTATTCCTAGCAATCCTAAAATACTACCAAATAAAGTGCTGTTTTGTGATGATTCATTACCTGTATTAGGTAATTCTGATTGTTTATGATTTTCTGAGTTGTTTGGTGTATCTGGATTACTTGGTACATCTGATTCACCTGGAGTACCCGGATTATTTGGTGTGTCTGGGTTGCTTGGTACATCTGGTTCACTTGGAGTACCTGGATCATTTGGTGTGTCTGGGTTGCTTGGTACATTTGGTTCACCTGGAGTACCTGGATCATTTGGTGTATCTGGGTTGCTTGGTACATCTGGTTCACCTGGAGTACTTGGATCATTTGGTGTGTCTGGGTTGCTTGGTACATCTGGTTCACCTGGAGTACTTGGATCATTTGGTGTGTCTGGGTTGCTTGGTACATCTGGTTCACCTGGGGTACCTGGATCATTTGGTGTGTCTGGGTTGCTTGGTACATCTGGTTCACCTGGAGTACTTGGATCATTTGGTTTATCTGGACCGAACTCAATAATTTC
>NZ_PPQR01000087.1 GCF_002902085.1 Staphylococcus simiae | reverse complement strand
TTTATTGAAATGAATCCGTTAGAAGCTAAATTTAGAACGAGTTCTTTAAGATCATGGAAAACTGATCAGGCTGATGCTCACAAACTCGCTCATTTAGCGTCTACGCTTAAACAAACAGATAGTTTGTCTAACCATAATCATGATTCAATATTCTTTGAGTTAAGAGAACGTGTGCGTTTTCATTTAGAAATTGAAAATGAACAGAATCGACTTAAGAATGAAATTGTTGAATTACTACATCAGACATTTCCTGGTTTAGAAAATTTATTTAG
>NZ_PPQR01000086.1:43886-50494 GCF_002902085.1 Staphylococcus simiae | reverse complement strand
ATATGTAATAGGGTGATATGTTTTTTTGTACTATTAACTTAATTATTATGATTAACTTTATTCATTATTGATTTTTATTGTTATTTAATTTCATTCAATATCTACGATGTATTATTTAGAATTTAAAATGTATTGTCACTTTGGGAAGAGAAAGTTAATACACAATTATGTTTGAAATGGGAGTTCATTGCATAAATTGTGTGAAGATTGTTATTAATGATAGGGAGATGTGAAAAATGAAAAATCTTGATAGTGATAAAGTCTCTGGTATTTTAAAACTTGAAACTTTGTTGATGGATATCAACTCTATTTTTGATGAAATAGAAAAAGAATATCATATGACAAAAGAAGAAGTTTTAATTTTATTAACACTATGGCAAAAAGGTTCAATGACACTTAAAGAAATGGACCAATTTGTAGAAGTTAAACCATATAAACGTACAAGAACATATAATAACCTTGTAGATTTAGAATGGATTTATAAAGAAAGACCAGTTGATGATGAAAGAACTGTAATTATTCATTTTAATGAAAAAGTATTAGATAAAAAAGAAACATTGTTATCGTTTATTGGAGAAGCTATTGCAAATAAAGCTAATGCTTTTGAAAATAGTATGAAATCTATTTTAGCAGTATAGCAAACTAAAGCCACCAACATTTCCTTTAATAGGAAGTTTTGGTGGCTTTAGTTTTATTAAATTTTTTCAATAGCGATTATAAATGGCGCATAATTTCGTTGATTTATAAATTCGTATTTAAGCACATGAGCATATTGTTGATCCAAATGTTGAACGTATTCAAGTAATGCATCTCTCTCTAGTTGACCTTCGCTATGACCATGATATATAACTAGCACTATAATACCTTCTTTAGATAAAAGTGCTAAAATATCTTCTATTGCTTTGATCGTAGTTACAGGTGTCGTGACAATAGATTTATCACCTTTTGGTAAATAGCCCAAATTAAATATAGCAGCATCTATATGCCCTTTATGCTCGTCTCGTATATATCGATTGACATGTTCATGACCATCAAGAATTAAAGAAATATTATCAAAATGAGCAGTTTTTTCTTTAGTATGTTCTAAAGCAATCGATTGAATATCAAAGCCATAAACATGACCTTGTGGGACACTTTGTGCTAGAAAAAGGGTATCATTACCGTTACCACACGTTGCATCGATAACTACACTGGAAGTCGTAATATGTTGTGATATTAATGTTTTAGCAAAAGGAAGGATACGTTCTAACTTCATGACGTCACATGTTCCTTATAATTAATACCTTGATATGAATCACGTCTAGCTAATTCATCATCTATAGCATTTAATACTTCCCATTTATTAACACTCCACATTGGACCTACCATTAAATCTATCGGTCCATCACCTGTGATTCTATGAATAATCATTTCAGGTGGTAAGATTTCTAACTGGTCAACAACTAAATTCGTATACTGTTCTTGAGTCATAAACTCCAACATACCTTTATCATATTGTTTGACCATTGGTGTACCTTTTAATAAGTGTAATAGATGAATTTTAATACCTTGTACATCCATTTGTGCAACTTCTTTAGCTGTTGCCATCATCATGTCATAGTCTTCACCAGGTAAACCGTTAATAATATGTGTACATACATTTATATTATGCTTACGCAGTTTTGCCACACCATCATAGTATGTTTGCATATCATGAGCACGATTGATTAAGTCTGATGTTGACTGATGAATCGTTTGTAATCCCAATTCAACCCATAAGTATGTACGTTGATTTAAATCAGCTAGGTATTCTACTACATCATCAGGTAAACAATCCGGTCTTGTTCCTATAGATAGACCCACGACACCAGGTTCTTTTAACACAGGTTCAAATTTTTCTTTTAATACTTCTACAGGTGCGTGGGTATTTGTGAATGCTTGAAAGTATGCAATGTACTTGCCATCATGCCATTTTTCATGCATTTTTTCTTTGATTTCTTTAAATTGTACTTCTATAGGATCTGCACGATTACCTGCAAAGTCTCCACTACCAGCAGCTGAACAGAATGTACAGCCACCGTGAGCTACTGTACCATCTCGATTAGGACAGTCGAAGCCACCATCAAGTGCTACTTTAAATATTTTTTGACCAAATTTATTTTTTAAATGATAATTCCATGTATGATAACGTTTGTTTTCAAAAGCATACGGGAAATGATTGCCCATAAGTCATTTTCCTTTCTATAAAAAAGAGTTCTAAGTACAGATTTTAACATATTTTAATGTTATAGTGTTTATTATAGTTTGACAAAAAAGAGAGAGGAACTATGAATAATGAATATACCTAAATCAGTATGGTGGCTAGTCATTGGTATGGCAATCAATATTACTGGTTCTAGTTTTTTGTGGCCTTTAAATACCATTTATATGAAACAGGAACTAGATAAGAGTTTGACGATTGCAGGTTTGGTACTGATGATCAATTCTGTTGGTATGGTTATTGGAAATTTATTAGGTGGTACATTATTCGATAAACTAGGTGGCTATAAAACGATTATGTTAGGCACAGTCACATGTTTATGTAGTACAACGCTATTAAATTTCTTTCATGGATGGCCTTGGTATGCAGTATGGCTTGTTATGTTAGGCTTTGGCGGAGGAATGATTATACCAGCAATTTATGCAATGGCTGGTGCAGTTTGGCCTAATGGTGGTAGACAAACGTTTAATGCCATATATTTAGCACAAAATATTGGTGTAGCAATAGGTGCAGCACTTGGTGGCTTTGTGGCAGAATTTAGTTTTAATTATATATTTTTAGCAAATCTTATGATGTATATAATATTTACTATCGTGGCATTGACGCAATTTAATATTCCGATTAACGTTAAAGTAAAATTTCCAAATCATATGGAATTGGCTAAAAGTAAGAATAAATCAAAGTTGGTATCGTTAATTTTGATTTGTGCCATGTTTGCAATTTGTTGGATTGCTTATATTCAATGGGAATCAACAATTGCATCATTTACCCAATCCATAAACATTTCCATGTCTCAATATAGTGTGTTATGGACGATTAATGGCATAATGATTTTAGTAGCACAACCATTAATTAAACCTGTGTTATACATATTGAAAGGTAATTTAAAAAAACAGATGTTTGTTGGAATTATCATTTTTATGATGTCATTTTTGGTTACTAGCTTTGCCCAAAGTTTTACTATTTTTGTTGTTGGAATGATTATTCTAACATTTGGTGAGATGTTTGTATGGCCGGCTGTACCAACAATCGCTAATCATTTAGCTCCTAAAGGTAAACAAGGACAATACCAAGGATTTGTTAATTCAGCTGCTACAATTGGTAAAGCAGTAGGTCCTTTTTTAGGAGGGGTATTAGTTGATGTATTCAATATGCGTATGATGTTTTTAGGAATGATTGTGTTATTAGTAGGTGCTCTAATTTTACTTATAGCTTTCAATGAAAATAATTCGAAATCTGCACAAGTGGATCATGAACTTTAAGGTTAAATTCATTATAAAACTTGAAATAATTCAGTATATGCCATACTATTAACTTATCAACTTAAAACGTTTAGAAGCTTTTCTACAGAGAACTGGTAATGTTGAGAGCCAGTGTTAAGGACTAGATGTAATCATAAATTTAATTAAAAATAAATCAAATCAAGACATCTCTTACTATTAGAATGAGGGCACAGTATCTGTGAAATAGGGTGGTAACGCGGCAAATGTCGTCCCTATGAATAATAGTTTGGGGTGTCTTTTTATTGATACAGGAGGACGAACTGTGAATTACAATCATAAGCAAATTGAAAAGAAATGGCAAGATTATTGGGATGAACATAAAACATTTAAAACAAGTGACAACTTAGGTCAAAAAAAATTCTATGCACTTGATATGTTCCCATATCCATCAGGTGCAGGTTTGCATGTAGGCCATCCTGAAGGCTATACAGCTACTGATATTATTTCTAGATATAAACGTATGCAAGGGTATAATGTATTGCACCCAATGGGTTGGGATGCATTTGGTTTACCTGCTGAACAGTATGCGTTAGATACTGGAAATGATCCGCGCGAATTTACTAAGAAAAATATTCAAACGTTTAAACGTCAAATTAAAGAACTAGGTTTCAGTTATGATTGGGATCGTGAAGTCAATACGACAGATCCTGAATATTATAAATGGACACAATGGATTTTTATTCAACTTTATAACAAAGGTTTAGCCTACGTTGATGAAGTGGCAGTTAATTGGTGTCCTGCTTTAGGAACTGTATTATCTAACGAAGAAGTTATTGATGGTGTATCAGAACGTGGTGGACATCCAGTTTTCCGTAAACCAATGAAACAATGGGTATTAAAAATTACTGAATATGCTGATCAACTACTTGCAGACTTAGATGATTTAGATTGGCCGGAATCATTAAAAGATATGCAACGAAATTGGATTGGTCGTTCTGAAGGTGCGAAAGTTGCTTTCGATGTTGTCGGTTTAGAAAATAAGGTAGAAGTCTTTACTACGAGACCAGATACTATTTATGGTGCGTCATTCTTAGTTTTAAGTCCTGAACATCCATTAGTAAACATTATAACTACTGCTGATCATAAAGAGGCAATTAAAGCTTATCAAACAGAAGCATCTAAAAAATCTGATTTAGAACGTACAGATTTAGCAAAAGATAAATCAGGTGTCTTCACTGGTGCGTATGCAATTAATCCATTATCTGGACAACAATTACCAATTTGGATTGCTGACTATGTCTTATCAACATATGGAACTGGTGCAGTAATGGCAGTTCCAGCACATGATGAGCGTGACCATGAGTTTGCCAAGAAATATGACTTGCCTATTATTGAAGTTATAGAAGGTGGCAATGTACAAGAAGCGGCATATACAGGCGAAGGTAAACACGTTAATTCAGGTGAATTGAATGGTTTAGATAATGAACAAGCAATAACTAAAGCCATTAGTCTGTTAGAACAAAAAAATGCTGGAGAAAAGAAAGTTAATTATAAATTGCGTGATTGGTTATTTAGTCGACAACGTTATTGGGGAGAACCTATTCCAATCATACATTGGGAAGATGGTACGATGACTACAGTACCTGAAGAAGAGTTGCCATTATTATTACCAGAAACTGATGAAATTAAACCATCTGGTACTGGAGAATCACCGTTAGCAAATATTGATTCATTTGTTAATGTTGTTGATGAGAAAACTGGCATGAAAGGTCGTCGTGAAACAAATACGATGCCACAATGGGCAGGTAGCTGTTGGTACTATTTACGTTATATCGATCCTAAAAATGAGGATATGATTGCAGATCCTGAAAAATTAAAACATTGGCTACCAGTCGATTTATATATTGGTGGAGTTGAACATGCTGTTCTACATTTATTATATGCAAGATTCTGGCATAAAGTGTTATATGATTTAGGTGTGGTACCTACTAAAGAACCATTCCAAAAATTATTTAACCAAGGCATGATTCTTGGTGAAGGTAATGAAAAAATGAGTAAATCTAAAGGTAATGTGATTAATCCAGATGATATTGTAAGTTCTCATGGTGCAGATACACTGAGATTGTATGAAATGTTTATGGGGCCTTTAGATGCAGCAATCGCATGGAGTGAAAAAGGTCTTGATGGTTCCCGTCGTTTCTTAGATAGAGTGTGGAGATTAGTAACTAATGATGATGGTAATTTGAATTCTAAAATTGTCTCAACTAACAATAAATCATTAGATAAAGTGTATAACCAAACAGTTAAAAAAGTAACTGAAGATTTTGAGACACTAGGATTCAATACTGCTATTAGTCAATTAATGGTATTTATCAATGAATGCTATAAAGTTGACGAAATTTACAAACCTTATATTGAAGGGTTTGTTAAAATGTTATCTCCAATTGCTCCTCATCTTGGAGAAGAGCTATGGCAAATATTAGGTCATCAAGAGACAATTACTTATCAACCTTGGCCTACTTATGACGAATCATTATTAGTAGATGATGAAGTAGAAATTGTCGTGCAAGTTAATGGTAAATTAAGAGCTAAAATTAATATTCCAAAAGATATGTCAAAAGAAGACATGCAAGAAGCTGCATTCCAAAATGATAATGTCAAAGAAAGTATTGCAGGCAAAGATATTAAAAAAGTCATTGCAGTACCTCAAAAATTAGTGAATATTGTTGCAAAATAAGGAGGGTTTCATAAAATGAAGTCAATTACGACTGACGAATTAAAAACTAAAGTGTTGGATTCTAATCCAGTTAATATCGTAGATGTTAGAACAGATGAAGAAACAGCAATGGGTTATATCCCTAATGCTAAACTGATTCCAATGGATCAAATTCCAGAACATTTAAAAGATTTTAATAAAAATGAAACATACTATATCATCTGTGCTGGTGGTGTTCGTAGCGCCAGAGTTGTTGAATATTTAGAAAATCATGATATTGACGCAGTTAATGTAGAAGGCGGCATGAAATCATGGGGCGATGAAGGTTTAGAAATGAGTAATATTTAAAAGTATCAATTCAAAAAGAAGTTAAGCAGCTTATAACGTTGTTTAACTTCTTTTTTTTTGCACGTATTGCAAAATGAAAAGT
>NZ_PPQR01000086.1:0-43875 GCF_002902085.1 Staphylococcus simiae | reverse complement strand
CAGAGTATGTAACATTAATTATTACAGAGCAGTTAAAAGTAGAAATTAAATTGTAATAAAATATAACTTTATTTTATATAATTATGATGATAAACTTAATTAGAATAATTTTATTGTGCAAAATAATATTTGAATACAAATCAATTTACCAAAGCGTTCGTATCAAACATCATAGAATTAACAACCAGGAGGACGACACAATGAATGTAGAAAAAAATAATAAATACAGTATCAGAAAATATAAAGTAGGTATATTGTCAACAGTAATAGGATCTGTCTTAATATTAGCTAACCCCAATCATTCAGAGGCATATGCAGCAGATCAAACAGTATCAAATACAGCTTCAAATATGGTTCAGCCTACAAATCAACAACTAGCCAATCAACAGACTGCCACTCAAGCAAACACTGCTAATAATCCAAATAATAAATTAACTACAACTTCAACTGTTAATAATAATATAAATCAATCATCTGATTTAATTAATTCTAATCATCAGAAAGCGACTGATGCTAATAATGTGAATGCTAAACAAGCTGACACTACAAATAAAAATAATAACAATCAACCGGTCAATGATGCTCCTAAAGTATCTAACGATGCAATGATAGCAAATCATAACGCATTAATTGTGCCTGAAAATACATCAACAGTAGATCATCATATTTCATTAAAAGAGATTCAAGAACAATTAAGACATTCAAATGACAAAACAAATGTCGTTGCAGTTACAGAAGCGACTTCAAATAAACCTAAGAAAAGAACAAGACGACAAGCGCCAGGACCTGCACCAGCAGCTCTAGCTAATAATGCTGCTAATACAGACCCAGGTACAAATAATGTTGGTAGTATTAACGAAGTATTTACATTTGATAATAATGGTATTAATCCAAGTCCAGATAAATTAAGACCAGCAGTTACTGTTGTCAGTAATTTACCAGGCTTTACGATGATTAATAATGGTAAAGTCGGTGTCTTAAGTGCTTCATTAGTAAGAACTAGTGTCTTCAATCAAGGTGATCCAAAGAATGATCAAGCATCAGATAATGTCATTGCATTAGGTAGAGTATTAGCAACTAATACTAGTGATACAGGAGATTTTAACGGTATTGAAAAAATTGTCTCAGTACATCCTAATTCAGAAGTCGTCTTTCAATTTAATACGATGGCAAGTGCAGATGGTAATGGGGCAACAATTTTAGTATTGAAAAATGCAGCTGACGATTCTGAAATTGCTAGAGCAACAGTAGATGGAGGTTCTACTTTAAGATTAGCAACAATACCAGCAAATGTTACTGATCTTAAAATTCAATTGTTACCAGATGCTAGTGTGCATGGAAATTTTAGAAGGGTGACTAAAAACCAAGATGGCTATAAGTACTTTTCACTCGTTGATACAATCGGCGTAAAATCAGGTTCTCATGCCTATATCAAAAATATTAATTATAATAATACTATTAAGACAGATAGCGATTTAGCCATCGATGCAACGATTTCTAATGATGGGAATTTTGGTGCGTCATTAGATAATGGTGCTTTAGTGTATAAAGTTAAATTACCGGATGATGTGACATATGTGGATAATTCATTAGTAACGAGCACACCTATTGGCAATGTGGCGAATACAGATGTTAATCCATTTACTGTAGCGTATGACAGAACAGCGAATACAGTGACATTTTCAAGTAATGGTTTAACTGCGAAAAATGGTGCACCTAATACACCGATGTTATTACCATTAAAAGAAATCAACTTAAAATTTAAAGTGCATATTAATAGAATAAATACACCTAAAACCGTTAATTTAGAAAGTAATATCACATATAAAACATACACTGAATTAACTATGAATAATGCTAATCCGCCATATACAACAGCAACGACGTCATCGCCATTAAGTATCATTATGAATAAAGATGCTTTACAAACACAGTATGATTTTATACCACAACAAGTGAATTATACGTATGCATCTATTTTAGAATATAATAAATTGAAAGTTAGAGCGAATAACATTCTTAATGAACAAAATCAAAATGTACCAGTGGACCAACGCGCTACGCAACAACAAATAGATCAATTAGTGGATCAAATGTCGCACACATTAGTTAGTAGTGTGAATGCCAACCAACAAATTACTCAAAAAGCACAACAAATGGTTAATTTAGCTGAAAATAATAATGACTTAACAGATGAAGAAAAAACAGCCATTGAAGAGCAAATAGATAATCATAAAAACCAAGCTTTAAATGACATTGATAACCAAACTACTGACCAAGGTGTTACAAATGCAACAAATGCAGGAATTCAATTATTAAATGCTGATGTCGGTGTACCAATAGTCAAACCAGCAGCTAAAAAGGCTGTGAGTGATAAGGCAGCTGAGCAAAAACAATTAAATAATAATAATAGTGATGCAACAGCAGAAGAAATTGCAGCAGCCAATCAAAAAATTGATACTCATGTTACTGAAGGAGATACAGCGATAGATAATGCCACTACGAATGATCAAGTTGCACAAGCAAAAGATGCAGCTATAGCAAATATTAGTACGGATGTGGTAGAACCTATAGTTAAACCAGCTGCACGCAATGACATAAATCAATTAGCAGCAACTAAACGACAACAATTATTAAATATTCAAGCAGCAACTAAAGAAGAAAAAGATGCAGCAATTGCGAACTTAGACCAAGAAGTTACTACTATACTAAATAATATTAATCAAGCAACTACAAATAACCAAGTTAATCAAGTTAAGGCCACTGGATTACAAACGATAGATGGTATTCAACCGGTTATTGCGAAAAAGCCTGATGCCAAAAGTGCGATTAATCAAGCAGCAATTGCTCATAAAACAGTCATTAATCAAAGTAATGATTCTACTATTGAAGAGAAACAAGCTGCGTTATCGTTAGTAGATCAAGCAGTTACGCAAGCAGAACAGGCTATTGATCAAGCGTCAACGAATGCTGAAGTTGACCAATTACAACAAACGTGGACAACTGACATTAATAATATTTTACCAGCAACAAAAGAAAAAACAGATGCTAGAAATGAAGTTCATGATCAAGCTCAACAACAAATTGCTCGTATTAAAGCAAATAACGATGCTACAGATGAAGAACAAGATGCAGCAATTCAAGAAGTTAACAATGATGAAACACAAGCTGTGACAAATATTAATAACGCGACGACAAATCAAGATGTTCAAGATGCTAAAAATAATGGTATTAATGACATTACACAAGATGAACCACAAACAACTGTTAAGACAGATGCTAGAGCTGCAGTGACAACTAAAGCTAATGATAAAAAACAACAATTAACACAAACACCAAATGCCACACAAGAAGAAATAGAAGTGGCTCAAAATCAAGTAGATCAACAATTACAAGATGCGTTAAATAAAATCAATAATGCAAGAAAGACGAATGATGTCAATACGATTAAAGATAATGCTATTCAAAATATTGACAATGATACAGTAATAGTTCAAAAGAAACCAGATGCTATCAATCAAATTGATCAAAAACAACAGCAACAAGAACAAGTGATTAACAATAATACAGTAGCAACTGAAGAAGAAAAACAAGCTGCATTACAACAATTAACACATTTAGTAACGCAAATTAAAAATAATATCAATCAAGCAACGCATAATAACGAAGTTGATTTAGCGACAACTGAAGGGTTAACTCAAATTGCTCAAGTACTTCCACAAGAAGTTGTTAAGCCAACGGCTATACAAGCAATTAATGATAAATATACAGAAAAAGTAGCGAATATCAATCAAACACCTGATGCTACTAAAGAAGAAAAAGATGAAGCTATTAATGCTTTAAACATAGATAAACAACAAGCTATAGATGCTATCAATCAAGCAACGACAAATACGCAAGTTGAACAAGCTAAAACAGATGGTTTAACTACACTTGAAGGCGTTGCTGCAAATGTAGTTAAAAAGAAAGAAGCAAGAAATACCGTTAACCAACAAGCTACTTCTCACGATGCAGATATCGCTCAAATACCAGATACAACTGTCGATGAACAGCAACAAGCTAAAGACAAAGTGCAAACAGCATTAAATAATGCATTGCAACAAATTAATCAAAGTCAAACAAATAGTGACGTAGATCAAGCAACAACAGCTGGAGTTAATACGATTAATGCAATCATACCTCAAGCTGAAGTTAAGCCAGCAGCTCGAAATGCGATCAGTCAAGCGAACGATAGTCAAACTCAAGTGATTAATAATAATGTTGATGCAACAGATAATGAAAAAGAAGCGGCATTACAACGTTTAGCAACAGCAAAAACTCAGGCTTTAAATAGTATTGATCAGGCCAACACGAATGACCAAGTTAATCAACTAAAAGCTAATGCAATCAATGACATCAATACAATCGTTCCAGAAACTAGAGTAAAACCGGCTGCCAGAGAACGTATTAATCAACATGCTAATGAAAAAAGAAATCAAATTAATCAAGACTTAGAAGCAACTTCAGATGAACGACAAGTAGCCCTACAACAGCTTGATAATATTGTTAAGCAAGCCATGCAAGATATTAATAACGATAAGACTAACCAACAAGTCAATGATACAGAAACGCAAGCATTTGATAATATAGCTCAAATTACACCAGCACATAATGTCAGAAGTGAAGCTAGAAATGCTGTAGAACAAAAATTTGAGCAACAGAAAGAACGTATATTAACAACGCCAAATGCTACAGATGAAGAAAAGAATAAAGCACTTAACGATTTAACTGGTCTTAAACAACAAATACTACAACAAATTAATCAGTTACCTTCTACAGCAGAAGTAAACAAAGCTGAACAAAATGGTATCAACAATATTGCTACTATTTTACCGAATGTTGTTGTTAAACAAGAAGCAATTGATGATATTCAAAATACAGCGAATACACAAAAACAACGTAATAAACAGACACCTGATGCCACGCATGATGAAATCAATGAAGCAAATCAAATCATTGATAATACCGTTAATGAAAATAAACAACGTATTAAACAAGTGACAACAAATGAAGAAGTAGCACAATTGAAAAATAAAGCAGATGATATGATAGATAAAACAAAACCAAAAGTAAGACGCAGACGTGCGGCATTAGATGCCCTAGATCAAGGCGTAGAGGAGCAAATTGCTACAGTAGATCAAACACCAGATGCAACAGATGATGAAAAACAAGAAGCAATTGATAAAATTAATGCGTTACGTCAACAACTAGGTCAACAAATTGCACAAGACCAAACGAATCAACAAATTGATCATACGGAAAGTAAAGGTCTTGAGGATATTAAAAATATATTACCGAATGTGCATGTTAAAAAGGATGGTCGTCAAAATATTAACGACAAAGCGCATAGTCAAGAAAACGACATTAATCAAGTGTCAGATGCAACAGACGAAGAAAAAAATGCCGCAATAAATATCTTACACGATACAACAGCAAATGTTCTAAATGATATTAATCAAGATCATTCAACACAGGACGTACAAAATCATGTTGAACTTGGTAACCAAGCAATTGATAAAATCAAACCAGAAACAAAAGTTAAACCTGAAGCAAGAGAAAGTATTAAACAAACATTAGATGAATTGCTTAATGATATTAATCATAATCAAGAAGCAACGATTGAAGAAAAAGAGGCAGCTACAAAAGTATTAGAAAACATTTATCAACAACAAGCTTTAACAGCAATAGACAATGATCATACAAATCAACAAGTAGCTGAGACTGTATTAAAATACAAACAACTACTATTGGATAATAATGTTAAACCAATGAAAAAACCTGCTATTAGTCAAGAAATAAATAATGAAGTGATTAGAGCAAATACAATCATTAAGAACTATAATAAAGTAAGTGACAAAACTAAAAATAATGTCTTACAAAAAATAGCTCAACTAAAAACTGCAATGGACAATGACTTAAGAAAAGCCATTTCTAATCAAGAAGCTGATGACGTATTAAAACGTTTCAACCATCAATTACATGACCTTGAAACGGTTATTGCAACACAAGAACAATCACTAATTAAAATTGATATTGTAGCAAATCAAACAATTGCTAAATTTAAAGCTATAGCGACTGCTAGCCAATTAGCTCATATCATTCAGTTAATAGAGGCTTATAAAGCTGAAGGTTTCAACATGATAGATGGAAACTTTGATCTTGCGCTAATTAAACAACAAACAAACGAAGCAATTACTAAAATACTGTCAATTAAATTACCAGTTGAACCTGTAGAAGAAGTAATAATGCCACGTAAAAAAGTGACACCACAGACTCCAAAAGTGATTAAAAAGGATACACCACAATGTAGTACAAAAGTATTGCCAAAAACAGGTGGACAAGATTTTCACTTACCATTTATGGAAATGTCATTAGTGGCCGGTTTAGCTTTAATAGCGAGACAATTAACTAAAAAGCAAAAAGGCAATAACTAGTTTTAATAAATACTAACTAGAAAAAAGCTACCTACAAAGTAACAGCAACAACAATAACTGAAACTTTGTAGGTAGCTTTTTAATTTGTAAACTAACTGAGTAGACACTTGAATGCTATACTTCAGAGTATAGTAAGCTTACACATTTTAGTTAACAATAAAAGACAAGGTTTACGGTTGAAATAAATCTTTTCTAACCATTGATTGCGAAAATTTATATCTTGCATATTAATGTAAAAATCATAGGTAACTTTCATATGACGCATAATATCTAAACATGGTAAATCTTGACTAAGATTGTAAAACAGTCACCAACAATTTATCGTTCAGACATTTACTGATCATTGCATCATATTAAGTGTTAAATATATGTTATCCCAAGATTTTTAATAACATATTATTTTGTCAGTCTAATTAGCAAACTTATATTTAGATAATTTATTGTGTTTGAAAAACGAAATTTCCAGCATTTAATCCTGCAACATGACCAGTAACTAAAGCACTTGTAATATTATAACCACCTGTATAACCATGTATATCTAATACTTCACCACATAAAAATAATCCTGGAACTAATTTAGACATCATTGTTTTAGGGTGCAGTTCTTTTAAAGATACACCTCCACCAGTGACAAATGCTTTATCTAAAGGTAAAGTGCCGTTAACTTCAAATGTAAATCCTTTGAAATTATCTACTAATGTATTTAATTGCTGGTTGGATAAATGATGTGACGTTATGTTGACATCAATGTGTGATTGTTTAAGCATAAATAGTAAATATCGTTCTTCAATTAAACCATGTAAACTATTTTTAATTGCTTTATCTGGTTGCTTAGTGAGTAGTTGTCGTATCGTTTGTTTTAATTGCTCGTGATTATAGTCAGGGAATGTATCAATTGCCATTTTGATATGCGTTTTCTTTTGGTTTTTTTGTTCTTTGTAGACAAATTGACTACATCTTAAAGCTGCAGGTCCACTTATACCAAAATGAGTAAAAATCATATCCATTTGATGACTAATTCTTTTTTTACCGTTCTTTTTTAAGACAGATAGCTCGACATCTTTTAAACTCAACCCTTTTAATTCCTTAGATTTTATAAAAGGTTCATTAGAAGTAATAGGAACTTCCGTAGGGAATAATTCAGTAACAGAATGTCCTAAAGATTCAGCAAATTGATAACCATCACCTGTTGAGCCAGTTTGTGGCACACTTGCACCACCAGTCGCTATAACTAAACTTTGAGATTCATATGTATTATTTTGCGTTTGAACTTTAAAAGTATGACTTGGAGTGACTTCGATTTGTGTAACAGCTTCTTCTTCTTTGATTGTTACATGTTGGTTTTTAATTGTTTCAACTAAAGTATCAACGACGTCTTGAGCTTTGTTTGAAACAGGAAACATACGACCATGATCTTCTTCTTTCAATTTGACACCTTTTGATTCGAAAAAATTTATAATTGACTCATTATCAAAAACTGAAAATGGACTATATAAAAATTTGCCATTGCCAGGAATGTTTTGAATGATTTCAGCATAGGGCAAACGATTGGTAACATTACAACGACCACCGCCAGAGATTTTAAGTTTTCTCCCTAAACCTTTTTTCTTTTCAAGTAATAAGACTTTGTCAGTAGAGTTACTAGCGGCCACTGCAGCCATTAACCCACTAGGTCCACCACCAATAATGATTGTTTGATACATAATTAATTCCCTCCAGAATTTGAAAGACTTGGTGTTTGTCTAAAATTTATTATGACTTTGGTTGTTTAAAATGATGCCAAAGGATTACAATATCTCTATAATGATACCTTAATATATGAAGTACATTTTTAAAATAATAATATTTTTCATTCAAGTAATAAGATTAAAGCATACAATTATATTCTTTAATAGTATAATAGCATTAAAAGTATGCTTAAATTAAAGTGATCACTTTATAATTCAATGACAGATAGCAAAGAAATTGTTATGATATAGCATTGAATAATGAGTAAGTATATAAAATTTTATGATTCGTCCATAATAAAACAACTGACAACAAAGATTTAGATATTTTATCATAAAATTTGAATAAATATGAGATAGGGAGATACGTAATGAGTGAAAGTAAAGAAATGGTACGTGGGACCTTTTTAATTACGATTAGTATATTAATTACTAAGGTCTTAGGAGTTCTATTTATTATACCGTTTAACTATTTAATCGGTGGACAAGAAAATATGGCTCCTTTCACATACGCTTATGCGCCATATAATATCGCTATTGCTATAGCTACAGCGGGAGTTCCATTAGCTGCTTCTAAATATGTCGCAAAATATAATGCAATTGGAGCTTATAAAGTCAGTCAGAAATTTTATAAATCAAGTTTTATTGTGATGAGTATTACAGGTGTACTCGGATTTTTAGTATTGTACTTTTTAGCGCCATTTATTTCAGAATTAACTTTATCAAGAAGTGTTCATGATAAAAATGGTTGGTCAGTACAAGATATTACTTGGATTATTCGTATTATAAGTATGGTTGTAATATTTATTCCGGTCTTAGCAACTTGGCGTGGTATATTCCAAGGTTATAAATCAATGGGACCGACAGCAGTTTCTGAAGTTACAGAACAAATCGCACGTGTACTATTTATACTTATCGGTAGTTATCTAGTATTAAATGTTTTTGATGGTTCAATATTATTAGCCAATGGTATAGCAACATTTGCTGCAGCAGTCGGTGCGATAGGAGGAATTTTTACTCTATGGTATTACTGGAGAAAGAGGAAACACAACATTGATAGAATGGTTAAATCAGATGTAACTGATATAGATGTTTCTTATGGCAAAATGTATAAAGAGATTATTGCATATAGCATTCCATTTGTTATTGTTAGTTTAAATTATCCATTATTTAATTTAGTAGACCAATTTACCCATAATGGTGCTTTGTCGTTAGTAGGCGTGCCATCTCAATTACAAGATATCTTCTTTAATATGCTAAATATGTCAACAAATAAAATTGTTATGATTCCAACATCATTAAGTGCTGGTTTTGCAGTTAGCTTAATACCATTTATTACTAAGACATATGAAGAAGGTCGTTTAGATGAAATGCATAGACAAATTAGAACGTCTATTGGTGTTTTAATGTTTATTACTGTACCAGCTAGTATTGGAATTATGGCGTTAGCGCAACCACTATTCACTGTTTTCTATGGATATGATCCAATTGTCTTAGGTCATGATCCTAACCATGATGGCAGTCGTTTGTTATTCTTCTACGCTCCTGTAGCAATTTTAATTTCTTTATTAAGTGTTACAGCATCAATGTTACAAGGCATAGACAAACAAAAATTAACAGTTTATGTTATTTTAGCGTCAGTCGTAATTAAATTAGCGTTAAACTATCCATTAATTATGTTATTCCACACACCAGGTGCAGTATTAAGTACAAGCATCGCTTTAATATTTGCAATTGGTTGTAATTTTATCATCCTTAAAAAATATGCGAAATTCAAATTTACCGAAAGTTGGATACAATTTGCTAAAATTTTCTTATATTCATTTATTATGATGATAGGTGTAGAAGCAGTATTCTATATTTTAAACTTATTCTTACAACCATCTAAATTAAATTATTTAATCATCATTATTCTAGGTGTGTTTGTTGGTGTTATCATTTATGGAACGATTACCATCAAGACACGTTTTGCTGATGAGTTTTTAGGTGAAATTCCTGAAAAATTAAGAAGAAAGATTAAATTTTTACGATGAGAATAGATAAATTTTTAGCGAATATGGGCTATGGAACGAGGAACGAAGTTAAGCAATTATTGAAAAAAGGTAACGTAACGGTCAACGATCAAGTAATTAAATTACCTAAAGCACATATCATTCCAGAAGAAGATACAGTTAAAGTTAATGGTCAAGTCATCGACTATGTGGCTAATGTTTATATTATGCTCAATAAACCTAAAAACTATGTTTCAGCAACTGAAGATTCTGTGCATAGAACGGTGATTGACTTAGTTCCAGAGTATCAACATCTGAATATTTTTCCAGTAGGTAGATTAGACAAAGATACAGAAGGACTTTTATTAATAACGAATGATGGGGAATTTAATCATAAATTAATGAGTCCACAAAAGCACGTACCTAAGACATATGAAGTAATCTCCGATAAACCTATAAAGTCTTCTGATATTGTTAAATTTGAACAAGGTGTAGAATTATCTGATGGCCGAGTTAAACCAGCAATATTAGAGATTATTGATGATGTTACGTCTAAAGTAACTATATACGAAGGGAAATATCATCAAGTTAAAAGGATGTTTCATAGTATAGAAAATGAGGTATTAGAACTTAGAAGAATCAAAATTGCTAACTTAGAATTAGATAGTAATTTAGAATTAGGGCAATATCGTCTCTTAACTAAAACAGATTTTGAACAGTTAAATTTATAAAAAGGGAGATTTTACTATGGCAAAAGGAAATTTATGTAGAGCAGTATTAGGTATTGGAGCTGCAACTGTTGCAGTATTATTATCACGTAAAGATAGTCGTGAAAAACTAAAAGCTGAATATAATAAATATAAGCAAAATCCTGAATCATATAAAAATAATGCTAAAGATAAAGCTAGTCAATTAGGATCAATTGCTAATGAAACACTTAAAGAAGTAAAAAATAATCCTAAAGATTACGCAGAGCGATTAAAAAATGATCCAAAAGCATTTTTAGAAGAAGAAAAATCAAAATTTACTAATTTAGATAACCCAGAAGCGGATCGAGTTGAAGAAGGTAAATTTGATGATGAAGGTGGCGCGACTGCAAACAACAACTTAAGAGTTGTTACTGAAGAAGATTTAAAAAACAATAAAAACGCAACACCGAATAATAAATAATATTTTAAGATTATAGCTGGCGAGTAGTGATACTACTTGTTAGCTTTTTTATTTTGATTAGATAGCAAAATGGACTGTCAGTTTTAATTACCTAACACTTCAGCTTATACTAACTTGTATTCCTGTTTGCTATTCTCAATAGGATTAATAGTTCATATTTTAAATGAAAATATATATGTTATACGTTTACTAACCAATAGTATGTATTTTAAAAATTTAACAATGTTTAATTAAGCTTAGCGATAAATGCGAGATATTTTTATTATTTTCTGACATCTTATTGTAGTTTTTATCTTAATTCAGGTAAAATAGTATTTAACTTATAGATAAAGGAAGTCGATTTCGAATGTGGAAAGAAAAGGTTCAACAGTATGAAGACCAAATTATTAATGACTTAAAAGGGTTGTTATCAATTGAAAGTGTGAGAGATGACTCTAAAGCATCAACAGAAACACCAGTCGGACCTGGACCTCGTGAAGCATTAGATTATATGTATGAAATTGCACAAAGAGATGGTTTTGCAACTTATGATGTTGACCATATTGCGGGAAGAATTGAGGCAGGTAAAGGTGAAGATGTATTAGGTATTCTTTGTCATGTCGATGTTGTGCCAGCAGGCGAAGGTTGGGATAGTGATCCATTTGAACCAGTTGAAACTGATAATGCCATTATTGCTAGAGGAACATTAGATGACAAAGGGCCAACGATTGCTGCATATTATGCTATTAAAATTTTAGAAGATATGAAAGTTGATTGGAAAAAACGTATACATATTATTATTGGTACAGATGAAGAATCTGATTGGAAATGTACTGAACGTTATTTCCAAACTGAAGAAATGCCAGCATTAGGTTTTGCTCCTGATGCAGAATTTCCAGTAATCCATGGTGAAAAAGGTATTACAACGTTTGATTTAGTGCAACATTCAATAGTTGATGATAAAGATGAACCAGATTATGAACTTCAATCATTTACATCAGGAGAAAGATACAATATGGTTCCAGACCATGCTGAAGCAAGAGTATTGGTTAAAGAAAATATGACTGATGTTATTCAAGATTTCGAATATTTCTTAGAACAAAATCAACTACAAGGTGAAAGTTTAGTAGATAGTGGCATTTTAGTATTAACTGTTGAAGGAAAAGCTGTTCATGGTATGGATCCTTCTATTGGTGTTAATGCTGGTTTACATTTACTAAAATTCTTATCTTCTCTTAATTTAGATAATAATGCCCAATCATTTGTCGCATTCAGTAATCGTTATTTATATGATTCTAATTTTGGTGAAAAGATGGGTATGAAATTCCATACTGACGTCATGGGTGACGTTACAACAAACATCGGTATTATCAATTACGATAACGAACAAGGTGGACGTTTTGGAGTTAATTTAAGATATCCTGAAGGATTTGACTTTGACAAAGCTATGGAAAGATTTAAATCAGAAATTGATCATGATGGTTTCAAAATTGAAATTGGCAAAGTTCAAGTTCCTCATTATGTTGATAAAAATGATCCATTTGTTCAAACATTGGTGCAAACATATAGAAATCAAACAAACGATATGACTGAACCATATACTATAGGTGGCGGTACATATGCTAGAAATTTAGATAAAGGGGTAGCTTTTGGTGCCATGTTTAGTGATTCTGAAGACTTAATGCATCAGAAAAATGAATATATCACTAAGAAACAATTATTTAATGCAACAAGTATTTATTTAGAAGCTATATATGCTTTATGCGTGGAGGAATGATATATGGAAAAAGTATTTTTTAATGGTGAATTTGTAGCTGCAGATGATGCAAAAGTATCATACAACGATAGAGGTTACGTGTTTGGTGATGGTATATATGAATATATTAGAGTTTATAATGGGAAATTATTCACTGTAACTGAACATTATGAAAGATTTTTACGTAGTGCTGGAGAAATTGGTTTAGATTTAAATTATGATATTGACCAACTTATTGAATTATCAAGAAAATTAGTCGACATCAATAACATTAACAATGGTGCCATTTATATCCAAGCAACACGAGGTGTAGCTGAAAGAAATCATAATTTCCCAACACCAGCAGTTGATGCAGCTATCGTAGCATATACTAAAAGCTATGACCGTCCATTTGATCACTTAGAAAATGGAGTTAATGCAGTAACTGTAGAAGACATCAGATGGTTACGTTGTGATATTAAAAGTTTAAATTTACTAGGTAATGTTTTAGCAAAAGAATATGCAGTGAAATATAATGCTGTTGAAGCAATTCAACATCGTGGTGAAACTGTAACTGAAGGTTCATCTAGTAACGCTTATGCTATTAAAGATGGTGTAATTTATACTCATCCAGTTAATAATTTTATACTTAATGGTATTACGCGTAGAGTAATTAAAGATATTGCTGATGATTACGAAATTCCTTTTAAAGAAGAGGCTTTTACTGTTGATTTCTTAAAAAATGCAGATGAAATTATTGTATCTAGTACGTCAGCAGAAGTCACACCAGTTATTAAATTAGATGGAGAAGTTGTAAATGATGGTCAAGTTGGACCTATCACACGAAAATTACAACAAGGTTTTGATAAAGCAATCGCAACTCGTAGTATTTAATTTAGTAATCATTAAAATTTTCAACTTAAATTCATAAATTTATCAACTATCGTAAGTTAATTATGTTATAATTTATATCGAATCTAAAAAACGTTTATTAACCAATGGTTATTAGTAAAAAGTGACATTTTGTTTCTCATTTTCAGTTGAAATATCAACGTAAAAATTATAAAATTTTCTATGAGTTATAAATATGGTAACCATTAATCATATTTTACAAAGAACGTTAAGGTTTATCTAAAATAAATCTAAATACTAGTATAACAAGTAGTTATACTGCGTTATAAATTAGAATATATGGCTCTTGAAAACATATTTCTGGAGCCATTTTCTAATTGAAAGTGAGGTGAACGAGTTGGAGCAGTTTTATCAATTAGGATGGACACTTGATTCTGCGGGTGGTGCATCTGGTGAAGCGTATATGGCTGAACAAGATGGTCAAAAGTTATTTCTAAAACGAAATTCAAATCCATTTATTGCTGCTTTATCTGCTGAAGGTATTGTCCCAAAATTAGTTTGGACAAAACGTATTGAAACAGGTGAAGTTGTAACGGCACAACATTGGAAAAATGGTCGTGAATTAAACTTAAATGAAATGAAACAAGCTAGAGTGGCACATTTATTAAAGAAAATTCATAGTTCTAGACCATTATTGAATATGTTAAAACGTATGGAAATGGAACCTATAACACCAGAAATTATGCTTAATAAAATTAATGCATCATTGTCTAGAGAAGTACTAACGCATCATACTGTTAGAAAAGCGTTAACATATTTAGAAGACCATATGCCAAGTCTAGATCCACGATTTTTCACTGTAGTTCATGGTGATGTTAATCATAATAATTGGTTATTATCTGACAGAGATGAATTATTTTTAGTAGATTGGGAAGGCGCAATGATTGCAGATCCAGCAATTGATATAGGTATGCTGCTATACAACTACGTTCCCGAACAGCAATGGTCATCATGGTTTGAAACTTATGGTGTGGAAGAAAGTTTGAATTTGAATAAACGTATGAAATGGTATACGGTTATACAATCAATAGGTCTTGTTCAATGGTATGAAGAGCAGAAGAGATATAAAGATATGAATACTTGGCTGAAATTCTTAAATGAAGTAATGACAAGTAACATGTTTATTTAAGGAGAATTAACAATGCGAGTTCGATACAAACCATGGGCCGAAGATTATTTAAAAGATCATCCTGATTTAGTAGATTTAGATGGTCAACATGCAGGAAAAATGTCTGATTGGTTTGACAAAGTACAACCCATTCATATTGAAATTGGCTCAGGTATGGGACAATTTATAACGACTTTAGCCCAACAAAATCCAAATATAAATTATGTTTCTATTGAACGTGAAAAAAGTGTCATGTATAAAGTATTAGATAAAGTGAAAGAATTACAGTTAACAAATTTGAAAATGATTTGTAATGATGCAATAGAACTTAATGAATACTTTAAACCCGAAGAAGTTTGCCGTATTTACTTAAATTTTTCAGATCCTTGGCCTAAAAAACGTCATACTAAAAGACGATTAACTTATCAAACATTTTTAGCATTATATAAGCAAATATTAGCAGAAGATGGAGCAATACATTTCAAAACAGATAACAGAGGATTGTTCGCTTACAGTTTAGAAAGTATGTCTCAATTTGGAATGTATTTTACTAAAATAAATTTAAATCTTCATGAAGAAGACGATGGCAGTAATATTTTGACTGAGTATGAGCAAAAGTTTTCTCAAAAAGGATCTAGAATTTATCGTATGGAAGCTAAATTCCATCATCAATGATAGTTAAAATAAAATATAATAATTTGAAAAAGTGTCTCTATTGATGAATGATATAGAGATGCTTTTTTAAGTTCTCTAATTTTTAGGACTGATACATAAAAAATGAGTAATTTAAAATAAAAATTATTCTAAATCCGAGAATCTTGAAGTAGGGATCCAACAGAGAAAAACTGGTTAGCCAGTTTTTTCAAACACACAAGTTGGGCAAGGGACCCAGCAAAGAAAAATTCTATCAACAGGATTTTTACATAATGTGCAAGCTGGGCAAGAGCTAGTAAAGATTAAAAATCTAACTAGCTCTAATAACTCGTATAATTGTACTTTAATAAGAAACTTCATTTATAATAAGGTAACTACAGATAAAATTTGAAATAGGTTATTAATTATAAAGTTACACTTATATATGTACGAATATCTCTCAATTTTATAAATACCGACTAAAAATAGAAATTAGGTGAATGCGATGAAAATAGGGGATTTTACAATTCATTATTTAAATGGGGGAAATACTAAAATAGACGGTGGAGCCATGTTTGGTCCAGTACCTAAGCCACTATGGTCTAAAAAGTATCAAGTAAATGAACGTAATCAAATTCATTTACCTACGCATCCGATTTTAATTCAGACTGAACAGCATAATATTATTATTGATGCTGGTATTGGACAACATAAACTAACAGATAAAGAACTTAGAAACTTCGGTGTTGATTATGAAAGTGATATAGAAAAAGATTTAGAGTCGTATCATTTAACTACGGATGATATTGATTTTGTTTTGATGACACATATGCATTTTGATCATGCCACAGGTCTTACTGATACTGAAGGTAAAGCTGTTTTTAAAAATGCTAAACATGTCATTCAACAAGACGAATGGCATGAATTTTTAGCACCTAATTTACGTAGCAAATCTACGTATTGGCCTAAAAATATTGGTGACTACGATGATAATTTAATCTTATTTGATAAAACATTTGAACCTATACCAGGTATTAAATTACAACATACTGGTGGTCATAGTTTTGGTCATAGTATTATTTTGATTGAAAGTAAGGGAGAAAAAGCAGTACATATGGGTGACATCTTCCCAACTCATGCGCATCTTAATCCGTTATGGGTAACATCATATGATGATTATCCAATGCAATCAATTCGTGAAAAAGAAAGACTTTTGCCATATTTTATTTATCAACAATATTGGTTCTTGTTTTATCATGATGAACAGTATTTTGCTGTAAAATATGAACAAGACGGTAAGACAATTGAATCATATATAACAAGAGAACCAATTTAAATAGTATTTAGCGTACAAGTTTTGAAATATTAAAATTAAAAAACCGAGGCTTTCACATGATTGTGAAAACTTCGGTTTAAATTTTGAGTTTTTTTAAGAAGATATATTTTATCATTCATGATGAACTAAGTAATGGACAAGGACAATCAATTTACACTTTCGAACATCATTGACCATAAAAATAAACCTAGCATTGTACGCCTATTAAGCACTATCTTACATAATTATCTTCATCATTGTGAGCTTATGTCATCGTTTGTTGAATGGTTTGAAAATACACTTTTTAAATATTCTTCTTCTCTTTAGTTGAACTTAACACTTTAAACACATCAACATTAAATATTAACATTCAACGATATTAATAACTTCTCCAGTATAAGCATCTGCATAAAAATCATAATGAATAGGATTACCATGTTTAATAGTTGTAATACCGCCTTGATACACTAAACGATATTTATCAGTTTCTGGATGAACGAATGGTTCATAAACAATATAAGAGCCAGTTACATTCATAAAATAAGATTTCACTTCGTTTAGTACTTTAACGGGATTATAACGTTTGCGGTTGATTAATTGTATAATTGAGACAGTTGAAATAATTACGACTAATAGTGTAATTATTGTTGGAATTATGTATTTTGCTTTTGTCATCACTTATGCTCCCTTAATTAAAAATTCATATTTTTAGTTTACCATATTGAAGATGATATAATAACTTTTAAGGAGTGAGTTTTATGAACATAGATAAAAATACAACACTAGATAGAATTAAGTCATTAACAGAAATGCATGGGGCTCCAGCTTTTGAAAATGATGTCAAAGAATATATGAAACAACAAATGGAACCTTATATAGATGAGTTTGTGGAAAATCGTATGGGTGGATTTTTTGGAGTGAAGAAATCTAAGAATCCAAATGCTAAACGAGTTATGATTGCTGCACATATGGACGAAATAGCATTTATGGTTACAAATATAACCGTCAATGGTATGTTGCAATTTACTAATTTAGGTGGCGTTGCTAATGATATTTGGCAAGGACAACGATTAGCGGTCAAGAATCGTCACGGAGAACAAATTATAGGTGTAGTTTCTAACATTCCTAAACATTTTAGAACAGGTAATGAAGGTGCACCACAAATACATGATTTAACGCTCGATATTGGTGCAGAATCAGAGGAAGATGTGAGAGATAGGGGAATAGAAATTGGAGATACCATAGTACCTAACACAACATTCACACAACTGTCTGAAAATCGTTACAGTGCTAAAGCTTGGGATAATCGTTACGGTTGTGTCATTGCAATTGAAATACTAGAATTATTACATGATAAAGAATTAGATTTTGATTTATATGTAGGAGCAAATGTTCAAGAGGAAGTTGGCTTAAGAGGTGCAAAAGCTTCAGCTGAATTAATCAATCCTGATATTGCATTTGTTGTAGATTGTTCACCAGCAAATGATGTTAAATCTACACAATCATTTGCTGGACAACTAGGTCAAGGTACGTTAATTCGCATCAAAGATGGCACTATGATTTTGAAACCGACATTTAGAGACTATTTATTACAGTTAGCAGACCATCATCATATTAATTATCAATATTATATTTCTCCGGGTGGTACTGATGGAGGAGAAATTCATAAAGCTAACATTGGTATACCAACTGCTGTTATTGGTGTTTGTGCAAGATATATCCATAGTACAGATGCAGTTTTTGATATCAGAGATTACTATTCAGCACGTGAACTATTGCAACAAGCGCTTTTAAATTTAGATGATGACCAAATTTATACATTACAATATAAATAAATATTAATAATATAATTGATAAGAGGAGTAGGTTAACTATGAAACAATTAGAATCTGAAAAACAATTTGAAGAGTTAAAACAAGGTGCAACAGTATTTGAGTTTACAGCAGGATGGTGCCCAGATTGTAAAGTAATAGAACCAGATTTACCTAAATTAGAACAAAAATATCCTATGTTTGATTTTGTTGCTGTCGATAGAGATCAATTCATGGATATATGTATAGATAATGGAATTATGGGTATTCCAAGTTTCTTAGTATTTAAAAATGGACAATTAGTTGGTAGTTACATTGGAAAAGAACGAAAATCCATAGAACAAATTGATGACTTTTTAGCACAATATGTATAAATTATACAGTTGAGAAACGAGAGCAATCTCGTTTTTCTCTGTTACTGTGACTTATTTTATTGTAAACTATTAAAAGGTGCGAAATTAGGAGTGTTATACATGAATACCTTTCAAATGAGAGATAAAATAAAACAACGTTTAAAGCACTTAGATGTTGAATTTAAATTTAATCGTGAAGAAGAAACTTTACGTATTTATAGAGTTGACAATAATAAAGGAATTACAGTTAAATTAAATGCTATTGTGGCAAAATATGAAGTTCAAAAAGAAAAAATTGTAGATGAAATTGTCTATTATGTTGAAGAAGCTATAGCACAGATGCAAGATCAACAATTATCGGGAATTGATTCTTCAAAAATTATGCCAGTTATCAGAGCGACAAGTTTTGATAAAGAAACAAAAGACGGCAACCCATTCGTTTATGATGAACATACGGCAGAAACTAACATCTATTATGCTGTGGATTTAGGTAAGTCTTACCGTTTAATAGATGAGAGTATGTTGGACGAATTAAATTTAACTGCTCAACAAGTTAAAGAAATTTCATTATTTAATGTTAGAAAGTTACCAAATAACTATTCAACTGATGAAGTTAAAGGTAATCTTTTCTATTTCATTAATTCAAATGATGGTTATGATGCTAGTAGAATTTTAAATACAACATTTTTAAATGATTTTGAAGAACAATGCCAAGGTGAAATGCTTGTTGCCGTCCCACATCAAGATGTCTTAATTGTAGCAGATATACGTAATAAAACAGGTTATGATGTTATGGCCCATTTAACTATGGAATTTTTTACTAAAGGTTTAGTACCAATAACATCGTTATCATTTGGCTATCAACAAGGCCATCTTGAACCAATATTTATACTTGGTAAGAATAATAAACAAAAAAGAGATCCTAATGTTATACAAAGATTAGAAGCAAATAGACAAAAATTTAATAATAATAACAAACAAGATTAAATAAGGAGTACAGACATTATGAATTTATTTTATAATCCACAATTTGTCGGAGACGTTGCATTTTTACAAATTGAACCAGTAGACGGAGAATTAGCATATAACAAAAAAGGAAATGTAGTAGAAATTACTAATGACAATAAAGTCGTTGGTTACAATATATTTGATATTTCAACTGTAACAACAATTAATGGTAATGGACATATTAAATTAGATAAAAGTTTACTTGAAGCTTTACAACAAAGTATTAATCAAGCTGGTTTTGACTATACATTAGATGCTGATTTGTCTCCTAAATTTGTAGTTGGATATGTAGAAACAAAAGATAAACATCCAGACGCAGATAAGTTGAGTGTTTTAAATGTTAATGTTGGTAACGATACGTTACAAATTGTTTGTGGTGCACCTAATGTAGAAGCTGGACAAAAAGTAGTAGTAGCTAAAGTAGGAGCAGTAATGCCAAGTGGTATGGTTATCAAAGATGCTGAATTACGCGGCGTAGCATCAAGTGGTATGATTTGTTCAATGAAGGAACTAGATTTACCAAATGCACCAGCAGAAAAAGGCATTATGGTACTTAATGATAGTTATGATATTGGTCAACCATTTTTTGAATAAATTAGGAAGGTAGTGGAAATATGAGTTGGTTTGATAAGTTATTCGGTGAAGATAATGATTCAAGTGATGATCTAATCCATAGAAAAAAGAAAAGACAATCATCTCTTCAAAAAGACAATCATCATGACTCATTACTTCCTCAAAATAACGATATATATAATCGTCCAAGAGGGAAGTTTAGATTCCCTATGAATGTTAACTCAAACTTTGAACAACAAGACAATGATGAAACTACTATTTCTGAAGGTATATCTGATTATCGAAATGACAACCAACTTTATAATGACGTAGCACAAAATCATAAAAGACATCGTCGAAGAAGAAGTCAGTTAAGAGAAGGAAGAGAAGGTAGTAAAAAAGAAGTTAATAGAAATACATCTCATTCACAGTCTACTAGTAAACAACATTCAAAAAATCATGATAATGACTATTATTTTGTCAATAAGATAGGTACATACATTTCAGCTATCGATGGTGTAACTTCTGAAAATAAAAAGCAAAATGACGCTAAAGCGACTACGAAAGCGAATGATTCAACTGTTGGAAATTATCATAAAGAAAGTTTTAGAACATCAGAAGTGCCATCAGCTATTTTTGGGACAATGAAACCTAAAAAGTTAGAAAATGGTCGAATTCCAACATCAAAAAATCAAGATCAAAGCAATGAAACAGCAAACGTAGAAGATAAAGCAGCGCGAAGTATAACAGCACAAAAGACAACGGAGTCATCTAATCAAAGTAGTGATAATAGTCTTGGTAACGATGCTGCTAAATTTAAAGTTGACATTGAGCAACCAAAAAAAGAAAATTCGACTAAAGAGACACCTAATTATTCGAAAGTTGATAACACTATCAATATTGAAAATATCTATGCATCACAAATAGTAGAAGAAATTAGACGCGAAAGAGAACGTAAAATTTTACAAAAGCGTCGTTTCAAAAAGGCTTTACAACAAAAAAGAGAACAGCATAATGACGATGAACAAGATAGCATCCAAAAAGCTATTGATGAGATGTATGCAAGACAAGCTGAACAATATATTGGAGAAAGCTCTTTAGATACCGATGTTTCTATCGATAATGATAGTCAACAAACTTCGGATGAAGTAACAGCATTAGCTACAAATAGCGATATAGAACATAATAATGAACAAATAGATGAAAATCCAAATTATGATTATGAAGAAGTTTCATTAGCTGATATAGATCTTAATAATAAACAGCAACTTAATGACGAAGATGTGACTGTCAAAGATATTGATACAACGTCTAAAAAGAATACCGAACAACAAAGTACAGAAATTAATAAGCATAATGACATTTTAACTACATCTGAAAATAATTCTAAAGTCATAGACGACAATGAAGAGCATGACACTGAAGATGTTGATGATGCAGATTATTATGAATTAAATGATCAACAACTTGATGGCGAACAGCTAACAGAGACACAACATGATCAAGGTAGAAAGACTACTAACAAAGTTGAAAGCAATAGCAAAGATGAACATTCAACGAAACAACTAAATAATCACGACAATATCAATAATATTGATAAAACGATTGATAATGAAATTGAATTCGCTAAACGTCATAAACAACCAGCTTCAAATGAGCTTAATGACAATAGTAACACTGCGCAAGACACGGCTACTGAATTTAACAACAAGCAGCAAAGCGTGTCATCTGAAAGTAGTGAATCTCGAACTATTGGTGATCAACAAAACGAAGGTCATCAATCACAATTAGCTGAAGAAACAACTCAGGATGCTAAAAAAACAACAGACACAACGACTAAAAGACCTTTTAATGTTGTTATGACGCCATCAGACAAAAAACGTATGATGGATAAAAAGAAACATAGCCAAGTTAGCGTACCAGAACTAAAGCCGGTACAACGCTCTAATAATAAACAGTCAGCTGATATATCGACTGATAAATATCAAGCTGATAGTAATATGACAATAACGACTTATGACAATAATAGTAGTGAATCTTTAGCTAATACAACATCTAATTCAAGCGATGAGTTAGAAAAAAACAACATAGATGAACATTCTGACGTAGAGTCAGTAAATCCACAACAGGAGGCAAAACAGCATCAAGAAAATGTTACTGATACTCAACATACTAGTGACGATAAAATGAATGATGAGAGTCAAAGACCACCATCAACACATGATGACAATAATACAACAGAAGACAATATTACTGACAACGCGACAGTAAATAATACTAATACTCAGTCAATATCACAACAAAATACAGCACAACAAACAAATCAAAGTGATCACAAAGTAACGATTCGAAAAGGTCCTAATATTAAATTACCGAGTGTAGATTTACTTGAAGAACCAAAAGTATTAGAACCTAATGAAGCATGGATAGATGAAAAAAAACAAGAGTTAAATGACGCCTTATACTATTTTAATGTTCCTGCAGAAGTACAAGAAGTTACTGAAGGGCCAAGTGTTACGCGTTTCGAATTATCAGTTGAAAAAGGTGTGAAAGTATCTAGAATTACAGCATTGCAAGATGATATAAAAATGGCATTAGCTGCTAAAGATATACGTATTGAAGCACCCATTCCAGGTACAAGTAGAGTAGGTATAGAAGTTCCAAACCAAAATCCAACTAAAGTTAATTTACGTTCAATAATTGAAACGCCTAGTTTTAAAAATGCAGAATCTAAATTGACAGTTGCAATGGGCTATAGAATTAATAATGAGCCATTGTTGATGGATATTGCTAAAACACCACATGCACTCATTGCTGGTGCGACTGGATCAGGTAAATCTGTGTGTATAAATAGTATTTTGATGTCATTATTATATAAAAATCATCCTGAAGAATTACGTTTATTATTGATTGATCCTAAAATGGTAGAATTAGCTCCGTATAATGGTTTGCCTCATTTGGTATCTCCAGTTATAACAGATGTCAAAGCGGCAACTCAAAGTTTAAAATGGGCAGTTGAAGAAATGGAAAGACGTTATAAATTATTTGCACATTATCATGTGAGAAACATCACTGCTTTTAATAAGAAAGCGCCATATGATGAAAGAATGCCAAAAATTGTTATAGTTATTGATGAGTTAGCTGATTTAATGATGATGGCACCACAAGAAGTTGAACAATCTATTGCAAGAATTGCTCAAAAAGCACGTGCTTGTGGTATTCATATGTTAGTTGCAACACAAAGACCATCTGTAAATGTAATTACTGGATTGATAAAAGCCAATATTCCTACTAGAATTGCATTTATGGTATCATCTAGTGTAGACTCAAGGACTATTTTAGATAGTGGCGGAGCAGAACGCTTGTTAGGATATGGTGATATGTTATATCTTGGAAGCGGTATGAATAAACCAATTAGAGTTCAGGGAACGTTTGTTTCTGATGACGAAATTGATGATGTGGTTGACTTTATTAAACAACAAAGAGAACCAGATTATTTATTTGAAGAAAAAGAATTATTGAAAAAAACAGAAACACAAGCACAAGATGAGTTATTTGATGATGTTTGTGAGTTTATAGTTAGAGAAGGACATATTTCAACATCGTTAATTCAAAGACATTTCCAAATAGGCTATAACAGAGCAGCAAGAATCATAGACCAATTAGAACAGCTTGGTTATGTTTCAGGCGCTAATGGATCAAAACCTAGAGATGTTTATATTACAGAAGCAGATTTAAATAACGAATAATTTTAGTAAGGAGTTTTATATAATGACACATTATCATTTTGTCGGAATTAAAGGTTCTGGCATGAGTTCATTAGCACAAATTATGCATGATTTAGGGCACGATGTTCAGGGATCAGACATTGAAAATTATGTTTTTACAGAAGTGGCTCTTAAAAATAAAGGGATTAAAATACTACCATTTGATGCTGATAATATAAAAGAAGATATGGTTGTTATCCAAGGGAATGCATTCCCAAATAATCATGAAGAAGTAGTGCGTGCACATCAACTAAAACTAGATGTGATTAGCTATAACGACTTTTTAGGACATATTATTGATCAATATACATCTGTTGCAGTAACAGGAGCTCATGGTAAAACATCTACAACAGGTTTACTTTCTCATGTTATGAATGGAGACAAAAAAACATCATTTTTAATCGGTGATGGTACTGGAATGGGCTTACCAGAAAGCGATTATTTTGCATTTGAAGCATGTGAATACCGTAGACATTTCCTAAGTTATAAACCAGACTATGCGATTATGACTAATATTGATTTTGATCATCCTGATTATTTCAAAGATATTGACGATGTTTTTGAAGCTTTCCAAGAAATGGCACATAATGTGAAAAAAGGCATTATTGCTTGGGGTGATGATGCGTATTTAAGAAAAATACAAGCGGATGTTCCAATTTATTATTACGGCTTTAATAAATCTGATGATATTTATGCTGATAATATAGAAATCACAGAAAAAGGTACATCATTTGATGTGTATATTAATGGTGAATATTATGATCATTTCTTATCACCACAATTTGGTGATCATACAATTTTAAATACTTTAGCTGTAATTGCTATAAGCTATCTTGAAAAATTAGATGTTAAAAATATTAAAGAAGCTTTAGAAACATTTGGTGGTGTTAAACGTCGTTTTAATGAAACAAAAATATTAAATCAAGTTATTGTTGATGATTATGCACACCATCCTAGAGAAATTAGTGCTACAATAGAAAGCGCAAGAAAAAAATATCCACAAAAAGAAGTTGTGGCTGTTTTCCAACCTCATACTTTTTCTAGAACTCAAGCATTTTTAGATGAATTTGCTTCAAGTTTAAGTAAAGCAGATCAAGTCTTTTTATGTGAAATTTTTGGTTCAATTAGAGAAAATACAGGTGATTTAACAATACAAGATTTAATTAATAAGATTGAAGGATCTTCATTAATTGATGAAAATACTATTGATGTATTAGAACAATTTGATAATGCCGTTATTTTATTTATGGGTGCTGGTGATATTCAAAAATTACTAAAAGCATATTTAGATAAATTAGGTATGAAAAATGAGTTTTAATATGTTTATAATAGATTTGCATGGGTATTTATAATTAATGACATTCATTATATGTTAATTAGGAGGCGTTTTTAATGGATTGGATTTTACCAATTGCTGGAATTATCGCTGCGATAGCATTCTTAATTTTATGTATCGGTATCGTAGTTGTATTGATTTCTGTTAAGAAAAACTTAGATTATGTTGCAAAAACACTTGATGGTGTTGAAGGACAAGTACAAGGTATTACTCGTGAAACTACTGACTTATTACATAAAGTCAATCGTTTAACTGAAGATATCCAAGGTAAACTTGATCGTTTGAACTCAGTTGTAGATGCTGTTAAAGGTATCGGTGATTCAGTTCAAACATTAAACAGCTCAGTTGATCGTGTAACTAATTCAATTACACATAATATCTCTCAAAATGAAGAAAAAATATCACAAGTTGTTCAATGGTCAAATGTAGCAATGGAAATTGCTGACAAATGGCAAAACAGACACTACCGTCGTGGAAGTGCAAACTACAAAGCAAATAATGTAGCTAGTGACGCTGATCATAGTTACACTACTCGTGTAGATAAATAATTAATAATTAAACAAATGCACTTAAATAAGGTTGTTACTTATTTAAGTGCATTTGTTGTAGGAGGATATATTATGGCTGAAGAGAAGTATAATAACAGAGTATTAAAAAATAAACATGGCTATCAAAATATACAGTTACCAAATCGAAAAGATTTTGTAGTAAGCTTTATCACCGGTGCAATTATAGGTTCGGCATTAGGTTTATTTTATAAAAATAAAGTTTATCAAAAAACAGATGAACTTATTGCAAAAGAACAAGAAATTGCAAAAAAAGTTAAAGAAACAAAAACACAATTTGAAAGTAGTGTAGAATCTGCAAAAGATAAGTTTGAAACTATTCTACATAAAAAACAAAATGAACAAGCTGAATTGACAGCACAACAACGAGCAATTAAAGAAGAAGTAGCAACTAATAACTTGAGCGACACTTCAGAACAAGCACAAGAAATCCAACAAGCGAAAAAAGAAGCAACATCAAAAGAGGATAAAACTGCAGACGAAACAGCAGCACAACAACGAGCAATCAAAGAAGAAGTAGCAACTAATAACTTGAGCGATACTTCAGAACAAGCACAAGAAATCCAACAAGCGAAAAAAGAAGCAACATCAAAAGAAGTAACAACAGACGAAACAGCAGCACAACAACGAGCAATCAAAGAAGAAGTAACAGCAAATAACTTGAGCGATACTTCAAAAAAAGCACAAGAAAAGCAATATAATAACCAAGAACAACCTATAACTGAAGTTTCTTCAGCAGAAAAATTAGCTAATGCAGCAAAAAATAAACGTGCTAAATTAACGAAAGGTTCAAAAGAAAGTCAATTAACTGACAAACTATTAAAAGAACAACCAGTTGCTAAGTCACAAATGAAAGAAGTACCAAATTTAGTAACTAAAAAGAATGTATCAAAAAATAGTAAGCAAACAACTATATCACCAAAAGCACAAAAAAAAGTACAACAAAAAGAAACAACATTTGACAATGGTGTAGTAACAACTGATACTACAACAACAAAGCAAACACAAACAAATAATCAAAATACGACTAACAAGAAATCAACGACTAAGCAAAAATCAACAACTAAAAAGTCGACAACAACTAAAAAAACGTCTACTAATACTAAACCTAAAACAACAAAAGTAGCAAATTCTAAAAAAGCTGAAACAGAAAAAACAACTAAAGCAAGTGCTAAGCCTAAAAAAACTAAGCAAACAAATAATAAAGCAACAACATCATCAACAAAACAAAACAAAGATGACTCAACAAAAGTAGAGACAGCTAAAAGTAAAATAGAAAAACGTACGTTTAATGATTAATAATCATATTTAAAAAAGCAACTATGTAAATAAATATCATATGTGAGTTTTTAGAATTTAGTATAGAAATGTCTGTTAGATTAGATATTTCTATACTAAATTTGTTTTAAAAGAGTATAAAGATGAGTCTTAACGATGTTTGGTTATGATATATTATTTAATTGTAGTTCTCTATATTTTAGGACGGATAAACAAACAATAAATAATTTAAAATGCAAATGATTATGGTCAAATACCATCATATTAATTATAGAATGATTTTGTCCTAAAGTTTTAAATATTTTTATTATTAACATAATATGGTTTACTTATTTGATTAATATTACATAATTTATAATTGTTTGATAACGTTAAAATCAATATAGTAGTACGAAGATTTTGTATTTTCTGTCAATTCAGGGTTGAACAATAGTATTAGAATTGTTAGAATATTTTTTAACATATTATTTTATTGCGTTAAAGTACAAGTAACAGTAATAATTCGTAGAGGTGAATAGGATGACTAGTAAATTAGAAGGATACAGAGATGAAGTCGTTAAGCTAAATCATCAAATTTTAGATTTATTATCTAAACGTGGTGAATTAGCTCAAAAAATTGGTGAAGAAAAATTGAAACAAGGTACGCGTATTTATGACCCGCAGCGTGAAAAAGAAATGCTAAATGATTTGATTGATAAAAATCAAGGTCCATTTAATGACAATACTATTAAGCAATTATTTAAAGAAATATTTAAAGCCTCTACAGATTTACAAAAATCTGAGAACGAAAAACATTTATATGTTTCTCGTAAATTAAAACCAGAAGATACAATTGTTAAATTTGATAATGGTGGCATTATTGGTGATGGTAATAAATCATTTGTTTTTGGTCCATGTTCTGTAGAATCACAAGAACAAGTTGATGCTGTGGCTGCAAATTTACAAGCAAAAGGTGAGAAGTTTATTAGAGGTGGTGCATTTAAACCACGTACATCACCATATGATTTCCAAGGTTTAGGTGTAGAAGGTCTTAAAATTTTAAAAAATGTTAAAGATAAATATAATCTAAATGTAGTTAGTGAAATAGTTAATCCTAAGGACTTTGAAATTGCAGACGAGTATTTAGATGTGTTCCAAATTGGTGCACGTAACATGCAAAACTTTGAATTATTAAAAGAAGCTGGAAGAACAAACAAACCTATTTTATTAAAACGAGGACTATCTGCAACTATTGAAGAATTTGTTTTTGCTGCTGAATATATTGCAGCTCAAGGAAATCAAAATATTATATTATGTGAACGTGGAATCCGTACATATGAAAAAGCAACACGTAATACTTTAGATATTTCTGCTGTACCTATTTTGAAACAAGGTACACACTTACCAGTAATGGTAGATGTAACTCATAGTACAGGTCGTAAAGACATCATGTTACCAACAGCCAAAGCAGCTTTAGCTGTTGGAGCAGATGGTGTAATGGCAGAAGTACATCCAGATCCTTCTGTTGCTTTAAGTGATGCAGGACAACAAATGGATTTAAATGAATTCCAAGCATTCTATGATGAAATCAAACCATTAGCAGATTTATATAATCAAAATAAACTGTAATCAATTGTTTTAAAATAAAGTATCAAAGAATTAAATAACGACAATTCTTATTAACAATAATAGGAATTGTCGTTTATTGTGTTTATAATCGCCAAATTAAAGTCATTTATTTTTATAGAATGACTAAGTGAATGAAAACAAAAATAATAGAAATACATTAAAAACAAAACAGTGATTTAGGGACCCAACATAGAAAAACTGGTTATCCAGTTTTTTCATGCCATGCAAGTTGGGCAAGGGACCCGTCATAGAAAAATTTAAGGATTACAGTTGACACTAATCGTACAACTGCATAGGGACCCAACACAGAGAAACTGTACTTACAGTTTCTACAAAAAACAATGCTGGTTGGGCAAGAGCTAGTAAAGATTAAAGTCTAAGTAGCTTTAAATGTGCCAGAAGGGCAAGGTTGGGCAAAAGCTACTAAAGATTGTAAATCTACTTAGCTCTAAATGTGCAAGATGGACAAAGCGGGTAAAGATTGTAAATCTACTTAGCTCTAAATATGCAAGATGGACCTATTTGACTATAGCTAGTAAAGATTGCATATCAGTGCCAGTTGTTAAAGAACCTAAATTAATAACAATATAAATGTAAATTTGTGACTGTTTTTCAACACAATCCAAAAATTAATTGAAAAGGCTTTCTGAAAATTATAAAATTAATATGTATAAAACTTTAATAACAAAGCAATACAAAATAAACGTTATTGTTTATTAATGAAAAGTAGTCAAAAACCCAAACAAATTAATTTTACTGATTTATAAATTGTGGTAAACTATGAAAATGATATGAAAACATGTTATTATAATAAATAAAGCGTTTACAAGGAGGACAATAATGACTGTAACTATATATGATGTAGCTAGAGAAGCAAGAGTCTCAATGGCTACTGTATCACGCGTTGTAAATGGTAACCAAAATGTTAAAGCTGAAACAAAAAATAAAGTAAATGAAGTAATCAAACGTTTGAATTATCGTCCCAATGCAGTGGCACGTGGTTTAGCTAGTAAGAAAACAACAACTGTTGGTGTAATTATTCCAGATATTTCAAACATTTATTATTCTCAATTAGCTAGAGGACTTGAGGATATAGCAACAATGTATAAATATCATTCAATCATTTCCAATTCTGATAATGATCCAAATAAAGAAAAAGAAATTTTCAATAATTTATTAAGTAAGCAAGTTGATGGTATTATCTTCTTAGGTGGAACAATTTCTGATGACATGAAAGAAATGATTAATCAATCTTCTGTTCCTGTCGTTGTATCAGGTACAAATGGTAAAGATGTAGATATCGCTTCTGTTAATATTGATTTCACAGCAGCGGCAGAAGAAATTACGCAACACCTTATTGAAAATGGAGCTAAATCATTTGCACTTGTTGGTGGACATTATTCTAGAAAAGCTCAAGAAGATGTTTTAAGTGGATTAACAAAAGTACTTAATAAACATAATTTAGAATTAGATGATGCACTTAATGCAACTGGTACCGAAAGTTATAAAGAAGGTGTTAAAGCTTTCGAAATGATGAAAGATAATTTACCTGATGCAGTATTATGTATTAGTGATGAAGAAGCGATTGGAATTATGCACAGTGCTATGGATGCCGGCATAAAAGTACCAGAACAGCTACAAATTATTAGCTTTAATAATACACGATTAGTTGAAATGGTTAGACCACAATTATCAAGCGTAATTCAGCCTCTTTATGATATTGGTGCAGTAGGTATGCGTTTATTAACTAAATATATGAATGATGAACCAATTGAAGAGCCAAATGTTATTCTTCCTCACAGAATTGAGTATAGAGGTACTACTAAATAAACATCAACTTTACTTTGTATCCTTTAATGAATTAAATGAAGTAAGGTAAATGTTAAGAAAGATAATATTTCTTCATAACAGTATGGGCTTATGCACGTTTTTTATAACGAGCATAAGTCCATTTTTTTATTATTCGATGTAAGAGACTCGCAAGTTAAATTGGGTTGATACATAATTATTTTTTTAGCCTCGCACCTCAGCTTGCACATTAAAGTAAAAATTTTAGTTATAAAATTTTTCTATGACGGGTCCCTGCATTGCTTGTTAGAATTTCTGCTATCTTTATAGCTAGAAAATCTTATGCAGTTTATTATGAATTAATAAACTGTAAACCTATTTCTGGATAACCAGTTTTTCTGTGTTGGGTCCCTTCCTAGGGTGCTGTCTCAGCCTACCCCAACTGGCAATACTTGTAGAAACTGATTAAATCAGTTTCTCTCTGTTGGGTCCCCGGTCTTCGACTAGCTCTGTTGCCCAACCTGCATTTCTTGTTGAAACTGTTGCACAGTTTCTCTATGTTGGGTCCCTACCTCAGGAGTCTCGGCTTCAAAATAATTTGCGTTTTAAATTATTCTTTTTTTTATTTATCAGTCCTAAAAATAGAGAACCTTAAATTGTTAGTTTAATGTGCTATAATGTGTCTATTAATTTTCTCTATTATCATACCAACTAGTAATTAACTGTGCTAGTTTATAATTTTTAGCAGTAATTTCTTTAGTTCTCGCAACATAAGTATAATCATTCAGTTTATCTTCCCAGCGTTTTGGTAACTGAACTGGCGCATAATTTTTCCATTTATTAACCCAATGTAAAGGTAAATAACCACTTTGAATCGGTTGGTCGATTAAACTAAAGTAAACATGGCTCCACGCTCTAGGTACCACGCGCCAAATATTATACCCACCTCCACCAAACATCATTAACTTACCATTTGTATATGTATCAGCTAAAGATTTAACAATATATGGAATTTGATAGAGAGATTGTAGCGTACAATTCATATGAGTTAGCGGATCTCGATAATGAATATCTACACCGTTAACACTTAAAATAATATCTGGTTTAAATGCCTTTACCACTGGTACTACTGTCTTATTAAATGTCTTAATAAATGCCTCATCTTCGGTAAATGGTTCTAATGGTACATTAACAGTATGTCCATATCCAATATTTTCGCCTCGTTCAGTATAATGACCAGAACCGGGGAATAAAAATTTACCAGTTTCATGTATAGAATAAGTGAAGACATGTTCGTCAGTATAAAAACTCCACTGTGTGCCGTCACCATGATGGGCATCGGTATCAATAACAAGGACACGTTGATGATATTTAGTGACTAAGTATTGTGCAGTTACGGCAATGTCGTTATAAATACAAAAGCCACTAGCGCGCCCAGGTTGAGCATGATGTAGGCCACCACCAAGATGACAACCATTAATCAGTTCACCAGACATTATTTTATCAGCTAATGTTAAGGCGCCACCAACGATTCTGGCACTATGTTGATGCATATGTCTAAATTGACGATTATCCTCTTGATTTAATCCATATTTTTCAGCCTCTTCTTCACTGATAATTCCATGAGACGCATGCTTAATTGCTTGAATATAGTCAAATTGATGAACAAGTAGTAATTCATCATCGGTTGCCAATCTAGGTTTAATAATTTGTTCGGGTAATAATAAACCTGTATCTAATAACAATTCAGTGGTCAATTTTAACCTCATCTGATTAAATGGATGCTTATCATGAAAACGATAATTTAATAATTTATCAGAATAAACATAACCAGTTGTTAAATGCTTAGTATTTGTCATATCATCACCTTCATTTTCCCACTAGTCATCAAAAGAAAAATCTATTCATATAGCGTATATCATCAAACGCTTGTTGTTGGTCTAGTGTAATGTTTTGTCCAATTCTTGCCATTAAGCAATTTGCAGGGTGACTAGTAATTTCTGGATCGTCAGTAGCAAATATTTCTAAACCACCTGTAGCCATTAAACGTTGCATAATTTTTTTATATTCGAATACGTCCAAGTTAGAATTTTTCAAATCCCAATGCCAATAATATTCTGTTGTTATGACGATATAATCTTCAAATTCTGGTGCAGATAAACTAAGCATGATTAATTTTTCAGCAAGTTGTCGTTGTCTAAAATTAATACTTACTTCAATTGCACCTAGCTCAATTAAGTATGGGAGATGACCTGTTGACCAACGTTCAATATCATCAGGGTAATGATATGTTACATAGCCAATAATTAAGTTATCAATATGAATGATATAGATTCGACCTTCAGATAAAGTCGTGATGTCTAATAGTGCTTCAAATTGATCATCTGCATTTCTGAAAGCAGTTAAATTAGAATCAAAATTGAATGATTTTAAATAAGTCTTAGAAACTGGCCCCTCAATAATAAATTGCTGATCATTAACGTCATAAATTTCTTTTTTATACGTCTTAACATGATTCATATCTTCAGCTCCTTAGATGACGCAATAAATGTATTAGTTACATTATATAGAAAAATTACATTTATGAATATACAAATAATGATAATTGTAAAAATTTTGAATAATTTGAAATTATATGTATAATAAGAAACAAGAAAGCGATTTCATACAAGTCAAGGGGGAGTTACATATGAAAGTTGAAGTATATAAAAGTCTGCAAGGGGATTATAATTTAAAGGATTATGACACTACTTACGACAACTTTGATTGGAAAGATGTAGAAAAAGCGTTTTCTTGGTATAATTCTGAAAAAATGAATATGGCATACGAATGTATTGATCGTCATGTTGATAATGGTTTAGGAGATAAAATTGCGCTTAACTATAAAGATGAAAAACGTCAAGAATCTTATACTTATCGTGATATGCAAAAATATTCCAATAAAGCAGCCAATATTCTAAAAAATGAAGCGCATGTACGAAAAGGGGATCGCGTATTTATTTTTATGTCCAGAACGCCTGAACTATATTTTGCATTAATGGGTGTCTTAAAAATTGGTGCAATTGTCGGACCTCTATTTGAAGCATTTATGGAAAAAGCAGTTTCAGATCGCTTACTAAATAGTGAAGCTAAAGTATTAATTACAAATAAAGCATTATTACCACGTGTGCCAATAGATAAATTACCACATCTTGAAAAAATTGTGATTGTAGATGATAAGGTAGATGAAGAGTTTATTGATTTTAATGCACGCCTACAAGAAGCTAGTGAAGACTTTGATATCGAATGGTTGAAACCAGATGATGGTCTTATTTTACATTATACTTCTGGATCAACTGGACAACCTAAAGGTGTGCTTCATATTCAACAAGCAATGTTAGTCCATTATATTTCAGGAAAATATGTTCTTGATTTAAAAGAAGATGATATTTACTGGTGTACGGCAGACCCAGGTTGGGTGACTGGAACGTCATATGGTATTTTTGCACCTTGGTTAAATGGTGTCACAAATTGTATTGCAGGTGGTAGATTTTCACCAGAACAATGGTATAGTATGATCGAAACATTTGATGTAACGATTTGGTATACAGCACCAACTGCCTTACGTATGTTAATGAGTGCTGGTGACGATATAGTTGAAAAATATGATTTATCTTCATTACGCTCAATTTTATCTGTAGGTGAGCCACTCAATCCTGAAGTAATTAAATGGGCTAAACAAGTATACGGTTTAACTGTATTAGATACTTGGTGGATGACTGAAACTGGTGGCCATATGATAGTGAATTATCCCGCTATGGATGTTAAATTAGGATCAATGGGGAAACCACTACCAGGTATAGAAGCAGCTATTATTGATGATGAAGGTAATGAATTACCAGCAAATCGTATGGGTAATTTAGCTATTAAAAAAGGATGGCCATCAATGATGTATGAAATTTGGAATAATCCTGACAAATATCAATCTTACTTCATTGGTGATTGGTATGTGTCTGGTGATTCTGCTTATAAAGATGAAGACGGCTACTATTGGTTCCAAGGGCGTGTAGATGATGTCATTATGACAGCAGGTGAACGCGTTGGTCCATTTGAGGTAGAGTCAAAATTAGTAGAACATGAAGCTGTTGCTGAAGCGGGCATTATTGGCAAACCAGATCCTGTAAGAGGCGAAATTATTAAAGCTTTTGTTGCTTTAAGACAAGGTTATGAGCCAACTGATGAATTGAAAGAAGATATTAGAAAATTTGTTAAAGAAGGCTTGTCTGCTCATGCAGCACCAAGAGAAATTGAGTTTAAAGATAAATTACCAAAAACACGTTCAGGTAAAATTATGAGACGCGTATTAAAAGCTTGGGAATTAGATTTAGATGCAGGTGATTTAAGTACTATGGAATAATATAGATAATATCATAGAGTTAGCTACAATAATTGAACTCTAGGACAGCAGAAATCGTTCGTCGGTTTCTGTTTTTATCATTGTATAATAGTAAAAAAGTTCAACTTTAATAGCTATTTGATATAACAATAGTTAATAAAAATAAATATTTGAAAAAATGAAAGCGCTAACTCTATATAGTCGACAACTGGATAACAGTTCGTTATTATATGAATATAAGGTAAGTTTTCTTAGTTTCAACTTACATATTTTATTTGCAGTAATTTTAATAAACAAAAAGGGGCGAATAACGTTGACTCACTTATCAGATTTAGAAATTGCAAATCAAGCTACATTACAACCAATCAAGGATATTGCAGCAACAGTTGGTATTTCAGAAGATGCATTGGAACCATATGGACATTATAAAGCCAAAATAGACATTAATAAAATCGACAAAAAGGATAATAAAGGTAAAGTTGTCTTAGTTACTGCTATGAGTCCAACACCTGCAGGAGAAGGGAAATCAACAGTAACAGTTGGTTTAGCAGATGCCTTTCATGAATTAGGTGAAAGTGTCATGGTAGCTTTACGTGAACCAGCATTGGGACCTACATTTGGTATTAAAGGTGGCGCAACTGGTGGTGGCTATGCGCAAGTACTACCTATGGAAGATATCAATTTACACTTTAATGGAGATTTTCATGCGATTACAACAGCCAATAACGCTTTATCTGCATTTATAGATAATCATATCCATCAAGGTAATGAATTAGGTATTGATCAGCGTCGAATTGAATGGAAACGCGTTCTTGATATGAACGATCGCGCTTTGCGTCATGTTAATGTAGGTTTAGGTGGACCGACAAATGGTGTTCCTCGTGAAGATGGCTTTAATATTACAGTGGCTTCAGAAATAATGGCTATTTTATGTTTAAGTCGTAATATTAGTGATCTTAAAGATAAAATTAGTCGCATTACAATTGGTTATACTAGAGATCGTAAACCTGTGACAGTTGCAGATTTAAAAGTACAAGGTGCTCTGGCAATGATTCTTAAAGATGCTATTAAACCTAACTTAGTTCAATCAATTGAAGGTACACCTGCATTAGTACATGGTGGTCCATTTGCTAATATTGCACATGGTTGTAACTCTATTTTAGCTACTGAAACAGCACGTGAGTTAGCGGATATCGTTGTTACAGAAGCTGGTTTTGGTTCTGACTTAGGAGCGGAAAAATTCATGGATATTAAAGCTAGAGAAGCGGGATTTGATCCATCTGCTGTAGTCGTTGTAGCTACGATTCGTGCTTTGAAAATGCATGGTGGCGTTGCTAAAGATAATCTTAAAGAAGAAAATGTTGATGCCGTTAAAGCTGGTATTGTTAATCTAGAGCGCCATGTAAAAAATATTAAAAAATTTGGTGTAGAACCTATCGTTGCGATTAATGCTTTCATCCATGATACTGATGCTGAAGTAGAATATGTAAAACAGTGGGCTAAAGAAAATAATGTACGTATTGCTTTAACTGAAGTATGGGAAAAAGGTGGTAAAGGTGGCGTTGATTTAGCTAAAGAAGTATTAGAAGTTATAGCTCAACCTAATTCATTTAAACCATTATACGATTTAGAACTACCGTTAGAAGAAAAAATAGAAACAATTGTTAAAGACATTTATGGTGGATCTAAAGTTACATTCAGTAGTAAAGCTCAAAAGCAATTAAAACAATTTAAAGATAATGGCTGGGATAATTATCCAATATGTATGGCTAAAACACAATATTCATTCTCAGATGATCAAACATTACTTGGTGCACCAAGTGATTTTGAAATCACAATCCGTGAACTTGAAGCTAAAACAGGTGCAGGATTTATTGTTGCATTAACAGGTGCAATAATGACAATGCCGGGATTACCGAAAAAACCAGCAGCTTTAAATATGGATGTTACCGATGATGGTCATGCGATTGGTTTATTCTAAAAAATACGATAATACAGTAAATATTAAATTTAGTTATAAATAAAGTGAAGCATGGACAACAACATTTCACAAATCAATTCAAGCAATTGACTGTATGCATCTGGTTTGTGAAATGTTGATAAGTCAAAGTTTTACAAACCTAGTCAGTCTTGCCGGGGTGGGATTACGACATAAATTTTAAATAAAATTTATATCTGTCCCACTCTTATTTTTGCAATGATATTTAATGAGAAAAAGAGCATTTAATTTTAGACCAAAGGTAACGTTCATATCTCTCTATAAGTAGATTAAAATGGGTAATTTACATAAATACAAAGTCAGCTAACATAATAATTATTTAGTCGGTTTACTTAATAAATGACTCTTTATGTCATACTTTAATGCACTGTTATATTCGTTTTGTGAAATTTGTTGTTCTACTAACATCCTTTTTAATACATAATGTTGTCGATGAATACTATGCTGAATATCATCGTTTGCTTTTAAGCTACCGTCTTCGTTGTATGGTGTGTAACCATAAGGACTTTGTAATAAACCGATTAAGTATGCAGATTGTGCGATATTTAAATCTTGAGGTGCTATACCAAACAAACTATAAGATGCTGAAGCTATTCCTGAAATGTTGTTACCGTTATAATCTCTTCCGAAAGGGACAATGTTTAAATAAGTATAAATAATTTCATCTTTAGACATTAAATGTTCTAAGCGAATGGCTAATCTAAGTTCATTCGCTTTTCTACTATATGTTTTTTCATTTGATAACACTTGATTTTTTACGAGTTGCTGTGTAATCGTACTACCACCAGAACTTTGATGACTATTCAATATATCTTGAAACATTGCTCTAAAAATAGCTTTAGGTAAAATACCATCATGCTTATAAAATAAAGTATCTTCTGATGAAGTTAATGCTTTTATAGCACTATGATTTAAAGTTTTAGGACCAATGATTAATGAGTTTTGCGAATGATTGTATTCATATAAAATATTTTTATTGTGATGATTTATCATTTCATCACCTGGTAAATGGGTAACTTGTTTAATGAGAGAATGATCTGACAATGAATCAGACATTTTAGTTAAATGATGAAAATAAATAGACATGATAATCAACAAAATAGATATCAATGCGATTAATATCATACTAATTATAACCAAAGTATGTTTAATTGATTTATATATTTTTTCAAAGCGATATAAACGATGATTCAATTGATGATTGTTATCTGACTTTACCATCTTTAACCTCCTAAATTAGGTATAGTATACCACATCAGACAAGTTGACTTTTAAATTTGCCTTAATTATAATTAGAGAAAATGTATAATGAAATAGGGTATGAGGACAAGTAATATGATTTGCATTTAAAGAGAGCTAGTGGTCGCTGCAAACTAGTAATGTTTGTCATACGAATACACCTCTCATAATAAGATATCCTACGTTTAATTAATGAACGTATCATTAATAGAGTGAACATACATTAATGTTATGTTTGAGTTTGGTGGTAACGTGCGCAATGCACCCTTACATTATTTGTGAGGGTGTATTTTTATTTTTTATGATAATTATCAACCAACTTTATAATATAACTTACATATTTTAATTTTATAGGAGGAACCATAATGACAAATCAACTATTAGAAGATTTACAATGGAGAGGTTTAATTTATCAACAAACTGATGAACAAGGAATTGAAGAATTACTAAATAAAGAACAAGTGACATTATATTGTGGCGCAGATCCGACTGCAGATAGTTTACATATTGGACATTTACTACCATTTTTAACGTTAAGACGTTTCCAACAACATGGACATCGTCCAATTGTATTAATCGGTGGAGGAACTGGTATGATTGGAGACCCATCAGGTAAATCTGAAGAAAGAGTGCTACAAACAGAAGAACAAGTAGAACACAATGTTCAAGGAATTAGTAAACAAATGCATAAAATCTTTGAATTTGGTAATGATAGAGGGGCAATATTAGTTAACAATAAAGACTGGTTAGGTCAAATATCATTAATCAGTTTTTTACGTGATTATGGTAAGCATGTTGGCGTCAATTATATGTTAGGGAAAGATTCTATCCAGTCACGTTTAGAACATGGTATTTCTTATACTGAATTTACGTATACTATTTTACAAGCAATTGATTTTGGTCATTTAAACAAAGAGCTTAATTGTAAAATTCAAGTAGGTGGATCTGATCAATGGGGTAATATTACTAGTGGTATTGAATTAATGCGTCGTATGTATGGTCAAACGGATGCTTACGGTTTAACGATTCCATTAGTTACTAAATCTGATGGTAAGAAATTTGGTAAATCAGAATCTGGTGCAGTATGGTTAGATGCCGACAAGACAAGTCCGTATGAATTTTATCAATTCTGGATCAACCAATCAGACGAAGATGTTATTAAATTCCTAAAATATTTCACTTTCTTAGATAAAGATGACATTGAAAAATTAGAGCAATCTAAAAATGAAGCACCACACTTAAGAGAAGCTCAAAAAGCACTTGCTGAAAATGTTACAAAATTAATTCATGGCGAGGACGCATTGAATGATGCTATTCGTATTTCCCAAGCATTGTTTAGTGGTGATTTAAAATCATTATCTGCTAAAGAGCTAAAAGAAGGATTTAAAGATGTACCTCAAGTTGAAGTTGCTAATGCAACATCAAATATCATTGACGTTATAGTTGAAACAGGAATTTCTTCCTCAAAAAGACAAGCAAGAGAAGACGTCAATAATGGTGCTATTTATATTAATGGTGAAAGACAGCAAGATGTAAATTATGAATTATCACCAGAAGATAAAATTGATAATGAATTTACTATTATTCGTCGTGGTAAGAAAAAATATTTCATGGTAAATTATAAATAAGAAGATTTACTTACAAAGAGGTCGAGGCTTTTTGATGTCTCAACCTCTTTATATATAGTTAATAAGTTTTTTAAAAGGTTCAGGAGGTCTAGCGATGAATAAAGAGCAACAATTAATGTCACAATTACGTGAAATTTTTAATAAAATTGCTTATTTAAATAAAGACCGTATGGAAGAAGCTTTAAAAGGTTATAAGTCGAGTGAAATTCATTGTCTAGAGGCAATAGAAGAAATAGAAGCACCTAATGTCACTAAATTAACGAGAGCATTATATATGACTAGAGGCGCAATCAGTAAATTAACGAAGCGTTTGATAGCTAAAGGTTTAATTGAAACTTATCAATCTCAAGATAATAAGAAAGAAATTTACTTTAAATTAACTCCGGCGGGTAAAGATGTTTATCAATTACACGAACAGTTACATCAAGAATTTGAAGAACGTGATCGTGACGTATTCAACCAAATGACAGAGGATGAATATCGACATATGATGACATTTATTGAAAAATATAATCACCATCTAGACAAAGAAATTATCGAAAAAGAAAACATCAAAAAGTAAAAAAGCATTGTTAACTTGGATTGAAAAAGATATTAAGTGAGTGATGCAGAAATGAATTTTAATAAAATTTATGTCGTAATCCCATTCCGGCGAGACTGACTAAGTTTGTAAACGTTGATTTATCAATATTTTACAAACCAAACAATTACTGCCAAATGCTTGAATTGAAGTGTGAAATGTTTTGGCACAGGATATTTTTTATTTTTTGAAATTTTTGTTGACAAGGAAACAATAAAAGGTGTATATTTTGTTTCTAAAGAAACAAAAAGGAGCGCATTATGTCACAACGTCAACAGAATAAAGTACCCAAACATATTATGATTGCAGCATGGGCAATTACATTAGGTGCAATTGCACCAATGCTTGATGCAACAATGATTAATATTGCTATAAAACAATTAAATGAAACATTTCATTCACAAATAGAAGTAACTCAGTGGACCATCACTGGTTATGTATTAGCTTTAGCAATTGCTGTACCAATAGCCGGCTGGTTAATCAATCACTTCAATGGTAAGAAAGTATTCATTAATGCTATGTTACTTTTCGGTATAACGTCACTTTTAGCTGGTCTCAGTTGGAATATGACAGCATTGATTATATTTAGAGTTGCCCAAGGATTTAGTGCAGGATTAATCACAACACTGATGTTTACATTAATTGTAAAAATTGCTGGTCGTGAACATACTGGTAAAGTCATGGCTATAGTTAGTACACCAATGATATTTGGTCCTATACTTGGACCAGTATTAGGTGGTGTTATTATTCATTTACTTAGCTGGAGATGGATATTTTTCATTAATATTATTATTTTAATTATTGCAATTCCATTGATGATGAAATACATTCCACAATTTGAACCTTTTAACAGTAATAGCAAATTAGATGCTATTGGTATTGTATTACTTGGCTTAATTAGTACATTGCTTATTTTAGGAGTGACACGTTTATCAAATGCTACACACGCCATTGATATGATGTCACTTGTACTTATAAGTTTAGCTATCATTTTTGCTGGAATATATATTCTTTATAATATCAGGATGAATTACAATACAATATTACCTATAACACTATTTAAAAGTAAGAGTTATAGTGCAGCATCGATTGGATTATTATTGGCAAATATTGGAATTATGGGACCTATGTTAATTATTCCATTATATTTCCAAGTGTTTAAAGGCTATTCAACGATTGAAACTGCAATTGCATTAATTCCACAAGGTGTAGGAATGCTTTTAACAAGACCATATATCGGTAAAATGATTGATCAAATTGGGGCTAAGTCTGTTATCATATACAGTATTATTATTGCTATGTTTGGTTCAATCCCATTGTTATTTATAACGGATCATACGAGTATTTGGATTATTTCACTTATTTTATTTATCAGAGGATGCAGTGTTGGTGGAATTAATTTAGGATTAACTACCGATGCATATTTAGGTGTTGCTGAATCAAATCTTGCTGAAGCAGGTATAGGGATCAATATAATTGAAAATGTTGGTTCAAGTGTGGGCACTGCAATAATTGCTACAGTTATAGCAATTATAATGCCGGCTACACATACAACGGTTTCGCATACATTAACTGCTTATCATGCAGGGTTCTTAGTTGCAGTTATAGCAATATTATTAATTATTATTCCTGCACTCATGTTAACGTCACATAACAATAAGGCGCTAAATTAAAATTATCCCCACATAGGACTTAATAATGTCGTATGTGGGGATTAATTTAGGTTCTCTAAATGTTAGGCTAATAAACAAAAAATAAATAATTGTATATCAGTCGAATTTGGAAGAGAACTATTAATTTTTGATTTAAAGTTAATTATCTAATAAAATCACTATCATTGTCATTTGGTAGTTGTTGCTTTTGGTCATGATGTTTTGACGCTACATTTTTTTGTTCTTTTAAAGTTACTTTAACATCTTTTTTCTTACCATCTCGGATAATAGATAACGTTACTAATTCACCAGGCTTTTTATGTTCATATAAATAACTTCTAAGATCAACATCATCTTTAACCTCTGTATTATCTATTTTAGTAATGATATCACCTTTTTTTAGATCACTATCTTTAGGGGCTTTAGCTATATAAACGCCACTATCTCTATTTGTATCTAATTCTTGACGATCTAAATCTGGGATATCAGACAAGTTAATGAGACTGATACCAATAGAAGGGCGTTCTATTTTACCATGTTTAACGAGTTGTTCTATTGTCACCTTGACTTCATTACTTGGAATAGCAAAACCAATACCTTCAACTTGGGCTGCTGCAATTTTCATAGAATTAATACCAACTAAATTACCATTAATATCGACAAGAGCACCACCAGAGTTTCCTGGGTTGATAGCAGCATCAGTTTGTAAGACACTAACTTTTGTATCGCCACCAGTAGTATCAGCTCCAATTGTACGCTCATTAGCTGAAATAATTCCTGATGTTACAGAATTGGCAAATTCTAAACCAAGTGGATTACCCATTGCAAATACACTGTCACCAGTTTGTACCTTAGATGAGTTAGCAAATTTAATTGCTTTGATACCTTTAGTATTATTTATTTTTAATACTGCAATATCAGTTACTGCATCTTTACCAATTAATTTTGCTTTTACTTGTTTAGAGTTATGAAGTTGGACTTTAATTTCATTTGCGCCATCTATAACGTGGTTATTTGTCACAATGTAAGCAGAGTTACCATTGATTTGATAAATAACACCGGAACCGACACCAGCTTCTTCAGGCTTTGATGATTTGCCTTTTAATAAGTCATCAATGCTAGATGACTTTTGCATATTAATTACACCTACTATGGCAGGTGATACATTTTTAATCATGTCGTGCACTGAACCATATTTATCACTTTCTTTATCTAATTGATTACCTCCTTTAGAGTTGGTTGTTTGAACTTTGGAACCATCACCATCTAACAGCTGTCTCTTATACACATCT
>NZ_PPQR01000085.1 GCF_002902085.1 Staphylococcus simiae | reverse complement strand
ACACTATTTGTCACTGGTTGACCACTGTTATCTTGACTATCGATAACGATATTGTCGATTGGTGTGTTCACTTCTCTTGTTTGATCATCAATAGCTTTCACCGTTGGTGCTGTTGTATCCACTACTGTAATTGTGAATTGTGTTGTTGTTGTATTACCTTCGGCGTCTGTTGTTGTCACTGTGACTGGATACGTACCTACAGTCGTTGGACTGCCACTAATTGTGTTCGTCGCTTCATCAAACGTTACGCCATTCGGTAAACCACTTACACTATTTGTCACTGGCTGACCACTGTTATCTTGACCATCGATTGTTATTGAGTCAATTGGTGTATTAACTTCTTTCGTTTGATCGTCAATCGCTTTTACTGTTGGTGCTGTTGTATCCACCACTGTAATCGTGAATTTCGTCTCTGTTGTGTTTCCTTCAGCGTCTGTTGTTGTCACGGTCACTGGGTAAGTACCTACTGTTGTTGGGCTGCCACTAATCGTGTTCGTTGTTTCATCAAACGTCACACCAGCTGGTAAGCCACTCACACTGTTCGTTACTGGTTGATCACTATTATCGCTTCCATCAATGACAATGTTATCGATTGGCGTATTGACCTCTTTAGTTTGATCATCAATGGCTTTCACCGTTGGTGCTGTTGTATCCACCACTGTAATCGTGAATTTCGTCTCTGTTGTGTTTCCTTCAGCGTCTGTTGTTGTCACGGTCACTGGATAAGTTCCCACAGTCGTTGGGCT
>NZ_PPQR01000084.1 GCF_002902085.1 Staphylococcus simiae | reverse complement strand
GGTGTATTAACTTCTTTCGTTTGATCGTCAATCGCTTTCACCGTTGGTGCTGTTGTGTCTACCACTGTAATTGTGAATTGTGTTGTTGTTGTATTTCCTTCGGCATCTGTTGTTGTCACTGTGACTGGATAAGTTCCCACAGTCGTTGGACTACCACTAATTGTGTTTGTATTTTCATCAAACGTTACGCCTTCTGGTAAGCCACTCACACTGTT
>NZ_PPQR01000083.1 GCF_002902085.1 Staphylococcus simiae | reverse complement strand
AAAAAGTTAAAAAGAAATTTGATGATTATTCTGAACGAAAGTCGAAGTACGAAGAGCAAAAAGCAATTCTTCAAGACCGTAATAGTTATTCTAAAACAGATCATGACGCTACCTTTATGAGAATGAAAGAAGATCATATGAAAAATGGACAACTTAAACCAGGATACAATTTACAAATAGCGACAAATTCACAATTTGTTTTATCATATGATGTTTACCAAAATCCAACAGATACTAGAACTTTAATACCGTTTTTAACTTTGATTAAAGAAACCTACGGTTATTTACCTGAGTATATTGTCGCTGATGCTGGTTATGGTAGTGAACAAAATTACATGGCTATTATAGATGATTTTAATAGAACACCATT
>NZ_PPQR01000082.1 GCF_002902085.1 Staphylococcus simiae | reverse complement strand
AGGTGCTATTAATCATCGACCAAGAAAGTGTTTAAATTGGAATTCACCTTATGAAATTTTATGCGACGAACTGTTGCACTTAAATTGACAACACAACAATTTTAAAAAAGCGGTTCTTTATTTTTTAGGACTGATAAATAAAAAAAGAATAATTTAAAACGCAAATTATTTTGAAGCCGAGACTCCTGAGGGAGCAGTGCTAGTCGAAGACTATAGGCTGAGACAGCACCCTCGGAAGGGACCCAACACAGAAAAACTGGTTATCCAGTTTTTTCATGCAATGCAGGTTGGGCATAGCGAGGCTTAAAAAATAATTATGTATCAGTCCAATTTGGGAGAGAACCAAAAAAGCATGTTGATTATTGTTTTAACAACAACCAACATGCTTTTTTGCGTTACATTTATTTAACTTTGTCTGGTTCATCTATCATATTTTCTACTTCATGCTCACTTCTATTTAATATTAAACGACTTAATTCATCATTATCCATTTTTTTAAGTTTTGGATATCTAATGATAAAGAAAATCAATCCAATAACCAGCCACCCTATTAAAGCTATATATGAAGGCGCAGTTAGTGCTGCAGGAGAACCTGGGATTAATAATAAACCTAAAAAGATAAATGACACGACGGAACCTATAATGGCAAATGTCTTATAAACTGGTGCATAAGTATTACTTTGTTTATTATAACTAAATAATTTAGCAGCTGATAAACAAGTAATGAAATAAGCAATAGATACACCTGTTGATGACATATTAACTATCCAAGTTAACGCTGTTCTACCTAACCATGGTGCTATTAATGACACTCCTACAAGGAATATTATAGCTACATAAGGTGTTTTATATTTACTATGCAATTTACTAAATACAGTGGGCATTATTCCTGAACGTCCCATCGAGAACAATAAACGACTTGAACTCATTAAGAAACCATTTAGTCCAGTAAAAATACCCATCATGATTGCAATTGCTAAGACACCTAACCCTAGATAACCAAATGCTGTTTTAGTTTCAGCACCTGTAATCCATAATTGACCATGAATACTTGCAGTTGATGTACTTAACCAACCCGTATATAAAATCATAATGACATAGGTTAATGCGGCTGCTAATAAACTATAAACAATAAGTTTGAACGTTTTATTAGGTGAAAAGTTAAACTCTTCAGCTGTTTGAGGGATATTATCAAAGCCAACATATGCCCATGGTGCAACTGCCACAATCATAATGATAGAAACAAACCAACCTTTGTCATGCGATGCTAATGGTTGTAAATTTTGTAATGAAAAATTATTTCCGAAAAATGAACCAAAGAACATCAATAACACTACAATAACCATTGCCACGCAGAAGTAATATTGTAATGAGCCAGAAACACTAGCACCCCTAATTGAAACATACATAAACACTAATAATAATACAGTTGCGATAATAATCTCTGTTATGTATACATCCCAACCTGCAATCGTATACAATTTCCCATTATTTAATATATTAGGGAGCAAAAACTTAACTAATAAACTAAATGCTGTAGCGTTTAGTGCTACAACACAAACATAACCAAATGTTAAAAACCATGATGAGAAAAAGCTTACATATCTACCAAAGCTTAAAAAACTAAATGCAAAAGCGCCACCCGATACTGGGAATCTTTCAACTAAGGCACCATAACTAACTGCAATTAAAATCATTAATATAGCACCAATAACTATACCTATCGATGCAGCAATTGGACCTGATTGTTTAATCCAATCTCCTGGTAAAATGAATGCACCCCATCCTATACACGATCCATAGGCAATTGCCCATACAAATTTTTCAGATAGGTTTTGTTTTAAATCTCCTCTATCTATCTTTTTTGTCTCTTTTTCCATAATTAAAAACTCACCTCGAAGGTATACTATACCCAAAAGGTGAGTTTATCACTCTATATAAATATTAATTTTCACAAAAATAAAGTGTAATTTGTAAATAAAATTACAACTAGCCTGTAACTTTAAACGTCGCAATGATTAACATAATCCAACCAATAATAAACAGCACGCCACCGATTGGTGTAATCGCACCTAAAATTTTAATTTGTGTTAATACTAAAATATATAGTGAACCACTAAAGAAGACAATACCAAAGAACATTAACCAACCTGCCCAGTTAATATTAATCGCTGTTGTACCACTAATAACGCCTAAGATGACAATAGCTAAGCCGTGATACATTTGATACGTCGTTGCCTTTTGCCATACTGATAAATAATGATCGGATACTTTTCCTTCTAAACCATGCGCTCCAAATGCGCCAGTTCCTACAGCCATCATCGCATTTAAGGCTCCTAAAATAATAAATAATTTCATTGTCTAATACACTCCTTTATTAAAAATCAAAAATAGATTCTCCATTGCCTATTTCATCGTCAGTAATCATTAAATTACTCTGATTGCTTGACTGGCTAGTTGTTGAATAATTGGATGGTACAGTTCCACCCATAGCTTTAATTTCTGCAGCTGATACATCTTGGTATTGTGTTGTTTCTGCTACTTGATTTTTACTATGGCTAACAACACTGTCTGATTTTTGTTTATCATCATCTGATGTCAAAAATATTGAAGTTAGTGTATGAATAGCATACATATGTTTTTCAAAGTCATGATGATTACTTGCTTGGTCAGCTTGTATTAATTCTTGTTCTATAAGGCTAACAATTTTATCTCTATCCATTCTCATCACCCGCACTTTCATTTTCGCACCAATTGACAGGTGTTTTACCTACTGATATTAAATAATCATTTGCTTTTGAATACGGTTTTGAACCAAAGAAACCTCTGTAAGCAGATAAAGGACTGGGATGGACTGACTTAATGATACAATGTTTTGTTGTATCAATTAATTTAATTTTCTGCTGAGCTGGTTTCCCCCATAAAATAAAAACAATATGCTCATGATAGTTCGATACCGCTTGAATCACTTCATCTGTGAAGGTTTCCCAACCTATATTTCGATGGGAATGTGCCTCACCTTTTCTAACTGTTAGCACCGTGTTAAGCAATAACACACCTTCTTTAGCCCAATCTTGAAGATGCGGTGACTGTCTAGTACAACCAATATCATCAGCTAATTCTTTATACATATTGCGTAATGACGGTGGAAATTTCGCATTGGGTTGTACTGAAAATGCTAATCCATGTGCCTGATTTGGACCATGATAAGGGTCTTGCCCCAATATAACTACTTTAACATCTTCAAACGGTGTCAAATCGAAGGCTTGATAGATATTTTTTCTTTCTGGATAAACAATTTCAGTTGTATACTGTTGTTCAAGAAAATCGTGCATGTCTTTAAAATCATGTCGTGATGTTATTTCATGAAATACTTGAGACCATTCCATTCAAGTTCACCTCAGAACATATTTTAACACATTGCTTAAGTAATGTTGTATGTAAAATGAAAGGTTATAAATCAGAAAATATAGTTATGACAACAATTGCGAAAATATCTATGTAATAAATAACGATTAATATGTCATTCATATTGACTTTTTACCTATCTAACCCTATTTACGTAATTAGTTTAATAATGATACTAAATATATGAATTAACTAGCGTTTATATTTTTCTACGATGCTAAACGTGATATGATATAAACAATTAAAAATTATATTTGGGAGTGAGTCTACATGGCTTTGAAAAAAGTATTAACAATTGCTGGATCAGATACAAGCGCTGGTGCCGGCATGCAAGCTGATTTAAAAACATTTCAAGAGTTAGACACATACGGTATGGTCGCTTTAACAGCTGTAGTAACAATGGACAAAGATACATGGTCCCATGATGTTACACCTTTACCAATGGACTTATTAAATAAGCAACTTGCAACTGCTATTTCAATTGGACCTGATGCAATTAAAACTGGTATGTTAGGCACTGAAGACATTATCAAACGTGCTGGTGAAGTGTTTGTTGAATCAGGCGCACATTATTTTGTAGTTGATCCTGTTATGGTTTGTAAAGGTGAAGATGAAGTACTTAACCCAGGAAATACTGATGCTATGATTAACTATTTATTACCAAAAGCAACTGTTGTGACGCCTAACTTATTTGAAGCAGGCCAACTATCAGGTTTAGGTAAATTAACATCTATTGAAGATATGAAAAAAGCTGCTAAAATCATTTATGACGAAGGTGCCCAACACGTTGTGATTAAAGGTGGTAAAGCATTAGATCAAGATAAATCATATGATTTATACTTTGATGGCGAAAAATTTTACCAATTAACTACGGATATGTTCCAACAAAGCTATAATCATGGTGCAGGTTGTACATTTGCTGCAGCAACAACAGCATATTTAGCAAATGGCAAATCTCCAAAAGAAGCAGTTATCGCTGCTAAAGCTTTTGTAGCTTCAGCTATTAAAAATGGTTGGAAAATGAATGATTTTGTTGGACCTGTAGATCACGGTGCACATAATCGCATTGAACATATTGATGTAGAAGTAACAGAAGTGTAAACATATACTGTATTTATACAAATATAAGCTGGCTGTTGTAAATTTACTACAACAGCTAGCTTTTTTACATTAGCATTTAATATCTACTTATATGTATTTTAACTACTTTGACTTTTTGATAATTTGAATGATATGGTTTGTAATAAAATTTGATTCTATCATTTCATCGAGTACACTGGAGTTTAGATACTTAATATGATTGTTTATCCACTCAACATGATATTTAAGTAAGACATATTGATATACCATTTGTTCTGTCACTATATTTTTATGAATTATATTATTATCCACTACTAAATTTACATCAGCTTCCACTTCATTTTTACTATCAAAATCAAACTTTCGTCTGAGTTAAAGTTGATACTGAAGTACCATGTATTTAGCTATAAATCGCGTTATGATGTATATATAGAGAAACAAACCCTATTCGCTACGTTATAACTCAAGATAATAATCTTAAGTTATAAACGAAGTTTCTCTATATTGATTAATATTGAAGATAAGAGGTTCAATATTAATTGCGTTGGACAAACACTCTAAACATATTTACATCCTAACATTTAAGTAACAAAACCGTTTAAGTTTTTCAAAAGCTTGAATATAGTTTTAAGTCCCCCTTTTAAAGCCCCTACAATCTCTGATTGTCTAGGGGCTTTTATGCATGCACTTGGGCATGCGTTCCTTTGTTTCGTCGTGACTGTTTAAGGAGATTTAAATATATGCTCGCGATTTCCTCACTTATGCAGAGCCTGGGACAAAATGTATTTTACACTTAAATTTAAGCATTTGGCAGTAACTGTCTGGTTTGTAAAATGTTGATGTATCAACGTTTTGCAAACCTAGTCAGTCTTGCCGGGGTGGAAGGGACCCAACACAAAAAAACTGGTTAGTCAGTTTTTTCAGACAATGCAGGGACCCGTCATAGAAAAATTTTAAAAATAAAATTTTTTCTTTTATGTGCAAGACGGGCATAGTTGGGCAAGGAACCCGTCATCAAAAATCCATGTGTGGATTTTACATTAATGTGCAAGCGGGCATCTACGAAATAAATTTTATATAAAATTTATTTCTGTCCCACTCCCAATCAGTTTAATTCTAATGATGCTTTATTTTTTAGGGCTAATTAATTAAATGTAAATTAAAATTATCAAAACGATTAGCCCAATTTATTAGAGAATCATTAAATTAGCAGACAAAAAACTCCTCATAATAAACACTTTATGTGCTCATTACAAGGAGTTAAACTTTTTTCAAATATTAACTTTTACGTTCTTTTACCCACCATAAAGCTTCTTTTGGATGATTAGCATAATATTCTCTGTCTTGCTCATTATCTACGTTTGGATATGAACCTTTAAGAGACTTACCTGCTGTACTTATGTGTAAGAAAGCAATCACTAAGAAACCAATTAAACTAATTGCAGCTAAATAATAAGCTGGTGATAATGGATTTCCTGTTGCAGCTACTAACCATGATGCAATTAATGGTGTTGTTCCACCGAAAATTGATACAGACACATTAAATGTTACAGATAGCGTTCTATATCTAATATGACTATAAAACATTGTTGGTAATGATCCAGGCATTGTCGCTTCATATGTTGATAAGAAGAAACCTAGAATGAATATACCAATAATAATAACGATAAATGACTGCGAATGTAACATTGAAAATGCAATTATACTAAAGATGGTTAAACCACCAGTACCAATTAAGAATACTTTTTTCTCGCCAATTTTATCCGCTAATTTACCGAACATTAATGCCAATGGAATCATAACAGCCATGACACAAGTAATTAACACACTTGTTGTTGTACCATCTAATTTAATAACTTGTTCTAAATAAGTTGGTAAGTATGCTGTTACCATATAGTTGGTTACATTAAAGAATACTACTGCTATAAAACATACAAATATATCTTTGTAATAGAATCTAATTATTGAGAAGAAACCAACATCATCTCGTTCTGGTTGTTCTGCTACATCATTCTCAAACACTGGAGACTCTTCAAGTTTACGTCTTAAATATAAACCAAATAATCCTAAGAATAAACCTAATAAGAATGGAATTCTCCAACCAAAGCTAGCCATCTGTTCATCAGATAAAAAGAATGTTAATAAAGCAATCATAATTGATGCTGCAATATAACCTGATAATGTACCTATTTCTAGACCACTACCTAAACTATTACGCTTTTTATCTGGAGATGATTCAGCTACATAAGTCATAGCACCAGCATATTCTCCACCGGTTGAAAATCCTTGTAATACCCTTGCTAGTAATAATAGTATTGGCGCCCATAATCCTATTTGATCATAACTAGGTAATAAGCCAATAGTTAATGTTGAAAATGCCATCAAAATAATCGTTGATGTTAATACAACCTTACGACCATATTTATCACCGATGATACCGAAGAAGATACCACCAATAGGTCTTAATAAAAAGGCAATTGCCAATGCAGCGAATGTTAAAATTTGTTGAATCTGCGCACTTTCAACTGGAGAAAAGAAATTCGCTCCAATATAAGCTGTTGTATATGCATACACACCAAAATCAAACCATTCCATTGCATTACCAATACCGGTAGCAATTACTGTTTTCTTTGCTTTTTGTGCATCTACCATGTTGATATTATTTTTGTTAAAATCCATGAATTTGTACACTCCCTCTTGGTATGTTTCATAATTATACGGAGTTAATTAATTTTGTCAAATTTATAAAAAGTGTATTTTTTATAAAAATACAAAATTATTTTTCAATGAAAACTTCACTCTTTAATTATTAATTCATGGAAATTTATACCCTTTCTGCAAGTATTGAAACAACAGAAATTAATTTCAAACATGAATAGTAAGTGCATACAATTATTTTCCCTAAATTTTTCCAGCTATAAAAACAAGTGATAGCCCTTATCTCATTAAAGATAAAAGCTATCACTTCAAATAACATATGATAAGCTAGCAAAAGTTAAAAAGTGCAATATCATCAACTTTCTGAATATTTACACGATTAGCAATGATTCTATTATTCATGTCATTTCAGTATGATTAATCATTGAAATTTTAGTAGTTTAACATTTTACACCATTAAAATATTTTGATTTAATATTCATAAATCTGTATGGATATTTATTTCACAATGTTTGTTTAACTAGTTTTGTGTAGTGAGTAATATTAACTTCTTCCATTGTAATATATGCTTCATTTATGTTAATACTGTTAAAATTTCTGAAGGGTCATTAATAATATAATCTGGGTTGGCATGTAGTAAATCTTTTGCTTGGTGAGAACCCCAAGTAACAGCAGCAGAACTAATACCTGCATTTTGTGCCATTTTTATATCAAAAATGGCATCTCCTATGTATATTGTATGACAATTTTTCAAATTATATTGCTGAACAATATAATTTAATCCTTCAGGATCTGGTTTATAGTTTGTCACTTGATCAGAACCAATAGCTTCTGTTATTAAATGTTGCACGCCTATTGCAGATAAATTTCTGTCTAATACTTCACTTTTTTTGCTAGATACGACAAATATCTTTTTATGTTTATGACATAACGCTGTAAGCGCTTCATTGATTCCAGCAAATTCACAAATATAATGTTGTTCAAGCTCTCTATATTTTTGTCGGAAGACAGTCATTAATTGATTTAATTCTTCATTACTTAAACTACGATGTGCCATTTTTACAAAGGATTCTTCAATTGGTATTCCCATATAATATGTTATTTCTGGTGCATCAGGAATTTTTAAATTCATATCCTCAAATGCTTGTCGTGTAGCTATTTCTCCACATTTTTTCGTATCTGCTAATGTACCGTCAAAATCGAAGATGAAATTATCAAATTTCACTTACTCAACACCTCTTTCGTTTCATTAACTTTATCATACTATATTATTAAATTTTTATAAAAAAATATCGTTAATTTCTCTAAATTGAAATTAACGATACACTTATTTATTCATTTCTCCCTCAAATTGGACTGATACATAATTACTCTTTATTTATCAGTCCTAAAAAATAGAGCGCTTATTATTCTAAATTAGCATGGTTTTGTTGCATTGTTGCTTCATCAATTTTAAGTGCTGACATTAATCCAATAACGACGCTGTCTAAAAATAATTGTGAAGCCTGTTCAAATAAACTTCCTAGTGGTTGTTCTGAACCTTCAGCCTCATATTTTGTACCTGCTGGTAGTTCTATTGCGTTATCTACCAGACTAGCGATTGGTGAGTCTAGATTTGTTGTTAACAACACAACTTGAGCTTTTACTGATTTAGATTTTTCTGCTAATAAACGTAAATGCTCTGTAGATCCCGAACCCGAAATCACTAAAAATAAGTCATTGTCATGAATCGAAGGTGTTGTTGATTCTCCAACAACATATGCCTCTTTACCAAGTTGATTCAAACGCATGGCAAAACCGTTAGCAACAAATCCTGAACGACCTTTACCTGCCACAAATATACGATTTGCTGTGACAATTCGATCAGCAAATTGATTAAATTGTAAATCACTTACTCGCTCTAACGTATGTTCCAATTCTGTCAAAATTAATTGGTAATTATTGTATTGTGGCATATTATTTACCATCTACTGCATCACGACATAGTTTTGCAGCTGCAACTGGATTATCAGCGTTTGCAATGCCACCACCGACAATGACTAAGTCAGGTTCTTCCGCTACAATTTCTTTAATCGTATCTGGTTTAATACCACCCGCTACAGCAACTTTAGAATTTTTAATTACTGATTTAACAGTACGTAAACTTTCTAAAGGTGTTTCTCCTTCAGCTTGTAAATCATAACCTGTGTGTACTGAAATATAATCTGCACCAAGTTCATCTAGTTGTTGTGCACGAGTTTCTAAATCTTGAACTGCAATCATATCTACAAGTAATTGTTTATTATTTTTATGTGCTTCTTCGATAGCTGCTTTAATTGAAGCATCTTCAGCAACACCTAGGATTGTAACAACATCTGCACCAAATTTGACTGCTTGGCTCACTTCATAATCTGCTGCATCCATAATCTTCATGTCAGCTAATACTTTGACGTCATTAATATGATCAGCCATATGTTTAACAGCTGGTAAACCTTCGTTATAAATAATTGGTGTACCAATTTCTACTATATCTACATAATCTTTTACTTTATTTGCAAGCTCTGCTGCTTGTTCTTTATTTAATAAGTCAATTGCTAATTGTAATTCCATGAAAAAATCATCCTTCCAGAAAAGTGTTTTTTCTTACTAATAACAGTCATTCCCGAGACGTTTCTTCATTAAACATGGTGTTTTTTAAATTACTTTACTGTCTTATTTAACAAATGGTCTGGTGTGGCCTCTGTATCTAAATAAATTTCAACATTAGGGTGTGTTTGTAAAATAGTTGCTGGTACGTCAGTCGTTGGATCTAGTTTCAACATATTACTAATGGCTTGTTTTTTCTTAGCACCAAATGCTAATAATATAATTCTTTTAGCTTGTAAAATTGAAGATAAACCCATTGAAATTGCTTGTCTAGGTACATCATCTGGTTGATCAAAATATCGACTATTTGCTTCGATTGTACTTTCAGTTAAATTGACTATTCCTGTTTGGCTATCAAAAGCAGTGCCTGGTTCATTAAAACCAATATGTCCATTTTCACCAATACCTAAAATTTGTATATCTCTAGGACCATTTTGCTTTAATAATTGTTCATAATGATTGGCTTCTTGTTGTTCATTTTGTGCAACACCATTAGGAATAAAAATTTGTTCTTCATTAAAGTGGGGATAATTTTCAAATAGAACTTTATTCATATAATAGTGATAACTTTGATTATGATCTTTAGCTAAACCAATATATTCATCTAAATTAAATGTTGTAACGTGATTAACATTTAAGTGATTATCATTTAATAATTGTGACAGTTGTTGATATAAATCTGTCATTGTACCGCCAGTAGCTAAACCAAGATTGCATTTAGCGTTGAATGCCATTTCTTTGTATAATTCGCAAGCAACATAAAATGACGCTTGTGCTTTTGTTCCCATATTAATTACTTTCATTTAATTACCTCCCAAACAACAATCATTGAATAAAATTTTAACGTTTATTCATACAACAACAATATATCATCAATAATTTGATTAAACACATTTTTAGCTTTTGCACTAAGTTATTTATTATTATTTAAAGTATATATAACAGCTACAATTTATCAAATAGTTGTTTCATTTAAAATAATTTCTAAATATATGAGCAATCGTGTACAATTATTGAACACTTTTTAGTAAAATAGATAGATAAACACATTGAAGGTGTAAGGAGTGAACGTGTTGGAACCAATACAAGAACAAGAAGTATTAAATTTATTAACTTCTTATGAAAATAAACCAGTTTATCTTCATGTTGAAACAACAAATGGTGCATATGCTAATCATTTTGACCAACGTGTTTTTAATGCCGGAACTTTTTTAAGAAATATTCAAGTGACATTTGAACATGCACAATTAAAAGGGGGAAATAAAGACCCCTATCGTATCGGCCTTAAATTAACTAATGGTGGCTGGGTATATGTTCAAGGCCTAACACATTATGAAGTAAACCATAACAACGAATTTTTAATTGCAGGATTCAATTATGAAGGTCAACTTGCTGCAACATTAGAAATCAGTGAACGACCATTCAATTTATAGAGGAGGCATCAACATGACTGAAGAAAGACATGTATTAGTAATTTTCCCACATCCTGATGATGAAACCTTCTCATCTGCAGGTACAATTGCAAACTATATTAATCAAGGTGTCCCTGTGACATACGCTTGTCTAACACTTGGACAAATGGGAAGAAATTTAGGCAATCCACCTTTTGCTACGCGTGAATCATTACCTGAAGTTCGTGAAAAAGAACTTGAAGATGCATGCAAAGTTATAGGTATCACTGACCTAAGAAAAATGGGTATGCGAGATAAAACTGTTGAATTCGAACCACATGATTATATAGATAATATGGTAAAATCTTTAATTGAAGAGACTAACCCATCATTAATCATTTCATTTTATCCTGGTTATGCCGTTCATCCTGATCATGAAGCAACAGCTGATGCCGTTATACGTACTGTAGAACGAATGCCACAAGAAAAACGTCCAAGATTGACACTGGTTGCATTTAGTAATGATGCCGCTGAACACTTAGGTGAACCGGATATTCAAAATGATATTTCACAATATAAAGATATGAAAATTAAGGCTTTTGAAGCTCATGCGTCACAAACTGGAACATTCTTAAAACAATTAGCAAGTCCTGAATTTAATGGGCAGCAGCATAGTTTCTTATCTGTAGAGCCATTTTGGACATATCACTTTAAATCTTAATCGGAGGTAAACGATGACTGAATTTGATTTATCAACACGAGAAGGTCGTTGGAAACACTTTGGTTCCGTAGATCCTATTCAAGGCACTAAACCAACAACTAAAGAAGAAATGACTGATTTACAAAGCACACATAAGAATTTTTTGTTTGAAATCGAAGAAGTTGGTATTAAAAATTTAACTTACCCAGTTTTAATTGATCAATACCAAACAGCTGGTAAATTCAGTTTTTCAACTAGTTTGAATCAAAACGAAAAAGGTATTAATATGAGTCGTATTATTGAAAGTGTTGAAAAGCACTATGATAATGGTATCGAGTTAGAATTTAATACGCTTTACCAATTGTTGCGTACATTACAACATAATATGAAACAAAACGCAGCTGGTGTAGATGTATCAGGTAAATGGTTCTTTGATCGCTTTAGTCCTGTAACACATATTAAATCTGTGGGTAACGCTGATGTATCATACGGTTTAGCCATTGAAGGAGATCGTATTACTCGTAAAGAATTAACTATACAAGCAACCGTGACGACTTTATGTCCATGTTCTAAAGAAATTAGTGAATATTCTGCTCACAATCAACGTGGTGTTGTTACAGTAAAAGTGTATATTGATAAAGAACAAAATATTGTTGATGACTATAAAAACAAAGTATTAGATGCTATGGAAGCTAATGCTAGCTCCATGTTATACCCAATTTTAAAAAGACCTGATGAAAAGCGTGTGACTGAACGTGCTTATGAGAACCCAAGATTTGTCGAGGACTTAATTCGTCTGATTGCTGCTGACTTAGTAGAATTTGATTGGATTGACGGTTTCGACATTGAGTGTCGTAATGAAGAATCTATCCACCAGCATGATGCATTTGCACGACTTAAATATAGAAAATAGTTTAAACCCCAATACACGATGTATTGGGGCTTTTTGACTCTCTAAAAATCGGCTGATAGAAATTTTCAGGTTATTTTTTCTTATTCCGATTTTTAGATTTTGAATATTGGAAGTTACAAAGTTAGTAATAACTGTTAATTATATGAATAATTTGTGTTAATCATTTTTAAAAGCTTTTTGATATTGTACATAGCCAGAAATATAATGCTCTAAATCGTCTATTCTCATACGATATGCATGGTGTTTTATAAAGAAGCCACCTAACAATCTGGCAGGATTTTTGAAATACATAGCGACTTCTGGATAATAATAACCAACACGTTGATAATTAGCTCTTAACTGTATAATATCTATTAATTGTTGTTCATCGATTAATTCATCAACTAAATGTTGTCGTCCAGTCTCCTTAGCTTTTTGAACTAAACGATAAGATGCCATTAACATTTCTAAAAATGTTGGAAATGTTGTATCTCTTGTCTTAATAAAGTCTAAATACATATAGACATTTTTAATACCAAAAATGACATATTCATCTTTAGGTTCAATTTGGACGAGCTCATTAGAGCAATAACCAAGCCAATGATCATGATATTTCCAATAATCATGCTCTATGAAGTAACTAAATAAATTTTTAGTAGTGTTTAACCATAATGGGTTTTGATCAACTTGATACAATCTGAGTAATGCTAAAGCTGCTTCACCATCATAATAAACGATTCTAAAGTCTTCTTTCACTGTCAAATCAGGATAATTAAGCACATGCGTCGTTTTATATGTGTCAGAATTTATCATTAATAAAATTCCATGAGCAACTTTTTGAGCTGCTTTTAAATATTTCGTATTGTCTGGATTAACTTTCAAATATTCACACACTGCAAATATGAATGAAGCGTTTTGACCCAACTTAATTTCATTAATACCTTCCGTATCATCAAAAATATAACCTACTTCACCAGTGTCATAAAGATAATTATCTATGATATAATCGATAGCTTTTGCTGCTGGTGTCAAGTCTTTACCAAGATAAGTCAATCCTTCTATTAATGCATACGTTGATGATGAATGTCTCAAAATATTATAAAAATTAATTTCTTTATCAAAGTGACCAAAATAGCCGTAAATAAAGCGACCATTGTCTTGGCTCATATGTTCTAAGACATCAACACTTGAACCAATCATTTTGTCTATTTCTTGAGATAAATTTTCTACATGTCGTAACCCTTTTGTTACTCCTTTACTATCTAATTCATAAATTTGATCTTGATCTAAAATATATCCTTTCGTAAAGAACTGATATACTTTTTTATTTTGATAAAAATCAATTGAAAATGCTTTACTATGATTCGTATACTTTCGCAGATAATTATTGATATTACGCTCTGACAAATATAATTGATTTGTTTCTCTATCAGGAATGATAAATGCATTTGCATTAATTTCTTCTGGCAAGAAAGTCAAATTCCAAAATTGATCAAAAGCTATGCCAAAATCAATATAATTCCTTCTAGTTTCCACTAATTGTTGCTGAATATCAATAAAACTAGTTTCTAATATATCAGTAACAATATCGACTTTAATCCACTCAGGGTATTCCCCAGTTTTCTTTTTAAAATTTTGACATTGTTTAATAATATCTCGCTCTAATCTCTTCGGATTTTTTAACAATTTAACTACTGCTTTAATATTTCTTTTACCTAAACTTAAGAAGCTATAATCTTTCACGTCTTCTTGTTGCTGAATCGTATTTACGAGGTGGCTGATTTTTGTCTCTATACTCATTTATTACCTCCGGGAACTGATAAATATTTAATAATATTATACATCGTATATTTATAATTTAAAAATACTTATATTATTATATGTTAATAAAACCAGGTCATTTGACCTGGTTTGATAATTTATTATTTATTTTCTTTGTTTTTACGTCTTCCAAGTAAGAACAATGATCCTAATGCTGCAAGTAAACCACCGAATAATGTTCCATTATTAGAAGTAGTATCATCATTACCAGTTTCTGGTAAAGCTTTACCCTCGTCATGTTTAGGTTCTCCATGTCCAACGTCATGACCATGTTCTGGTGTTCCTTCATGATGATCAGAGTCTGAATCATTGTCGGAATCGGAATCGCTATCTGAGTCGGAGTCACTATCGGAATCTGAGTCACTGTCTGAGTCTGAGTCGCTGTCTGAATCTGAATCGCTATCTGAGTCGGAGTCACTGTCTGAGTCTGAGTCGCTATCTGAGTCTGAGTCGCTGTCTGAATCAGAATCACTGTCTGAATCGGAGTCACTATCGGAATCGGAGTCACTGTCTGAATCTGAGTCGCTATCTGAATCTGAGTCGCTGTCGGAATCAGAATCGCTGTCTGAGTCTGAGTCATTGTCTGAATCGGAATCACTGTCGGAATCTGAGTCACTGTCTGAGTCTGAGTCACTATCTGAGTCTGAATCGCTATCGGAATCGGAGTCGCTATCTGAGTCGGAATCGCTATCTGAGTCTGAGTCGCTGTCGGAATCTGAATCGCTATCTGAGTCTGAATCGCTATCGGAATCTGAGTCACTGTCGGAATCTGAATCACTATCTGAGTCTGAGTCACTGTCGGAATCTGAATCACTGTCGGAATCTGAGTCACTATCTGAGTCGGAATCAGAATCACTATCTGAGTCAGAATCGCTATCTGAGTCTGAGTCACTGTCGGAATCGGAATCGCTATCTGAATCTGTGTCGCTATCTGAGTCAGAATCGCTGTCGGAATCTGTGTCACTGTCTGAATCTGAGTCGCTGTCTGAATCGGAATCGCTGTCTGAGTCAGAATCGCTGTCTGAGTCAGAATCGCTGTCGGAATCTGAGTCGCTATCTGAATCTGAGTCACTATCTGAATCGGAATCGCTATCTGAGTCAGAATCGCTATCTGAGTCGGAATCACTGTCTGAATCGGAATCGCTATCGGAATCGGAATCGCTATCTGAGTCTGAGTCACTGTCGGAATCTGAGTCGCTATCTGAGTCGGAATCGCTATCTGAGTCTGAGTCACTGTCTGAGTCTGAATCGCTGTCTGAGTCAGAATCGCTATCTGAGTCTGAGTCGCTATCGGAATCTGAGTCGCTATCTGAATCGGAATCGCTATCTGAGTCAGAATCGCTATCTGAGTCTGAGTCGCTATCTGAGTCACTATCTGAATCTGAGTCACTATCTGAATCTGAGTCACTGTCTGAGTCTGAATCACTGTCTGAGTCGGAATCGCTGTCTGTGTCTGAATCACTGTCTGAGTCGGAGTCACTATCTGAGTCTGAATCACTGTCTGAATCTGAGTCGCTATCTGAATCTGAATCACTGTCTGAATCTGAATCACTGTCTGAATCGGAGTCACTATCTGGAATTTCTTTATAGAAACCGCTATCTAACGTCATATCATCATGACCTTGAATTTTAACAGTGACTGAAGAACCATCTGAATCTTTATCACCTTCACCAATATTTTTCAATGTAGGTGTATAACCTTCTGGCGTTTCAAACGTTACAGTGTATGTTTCACCGTCTTTTAACCCGCCAAATTCATAGTGACCATTTTCATCTGTTCTCACTGATTTAGTTGTACCATCTGGGTATGTTAATGTTACAAGCACATCTTTAATAGGTTTTTCATTACTATCTGTACCTTGTTTACCATCTTTATCTACATCTTCCCAAACATAGTCACCAATTTTATATAATTTTTCTTCTGGTGCGACAGTGCCGTCTCCACCACCAGAATCATCGCTACTAGTTATACGATTTGAGTATGCAGCAGTATCATCATAACCAAAATCATCAGCAGTAATCATTCTTGTTCCTTGCTCAACATTAAGTGCACCATTTGCACCTGGTGTATATTTACTTACCACTTGAATAATGTATGGAGAGTCAATGTCTCCAAAATTTATATTAGCCAAGTTGTTTGCATATGTTTTATCTATAGCTAATTGATCGGTCACATCTTCGTACTGACTGTAATCATAAATTCTATTACTTTGTGGTAATTCTTGATTTGGCCCTACTTTATACACTTTTATAACTGTGTCTTTATCAATAATTGTTTTACCTGTACCACCTACAGTATTACCTGCATCATCTAAGCCAGTACCAAGAATTTGCACTTCTGTGTTTCTAGCATCTTTACTTAATGGATTAACATAAATCGTTTGTTCAACTGTATTGTTGTCTTCATCTAATCCAGAAAAGATTGATTGAATATTGGAATCACCTTTAACCATAGGTCTTTGGTATTCAACTGACACATCTTTAGTTGTGTTTTGACCTGCTGTATTAAAATCTAACGTTAAATCTGTTTCGTTTGGCACAGCTTTTTTATCAATATATGAATTTAAAGACAATCGTGCTTTAACATCTTCATATTTATCTACATAATCTGTAAATGTATAAGTAATTTGTTTATTCGCTTTATCATAAACACCTGTAGCAATGACCTCACCTGAAGGATCAGTAATATTAATAGCATCATCTTTATCTGTTAAGTCAGATGGTACTACGTGAGAATCATATCCTACAGTCATTGTATCGCCTTTTTTAACAGCATTATCAATAGTAAATTCTGTATTATATTCAATATTTTCTCCATCATGCGCTTTAATCACACCATCATTATCTTGACCTTCAATAATAGATTGATCAATAACTTTAATTAAATTATTCACATTGTTTGTTCCTGAATCTGAAACTGCAGCTAGACGTCTAAAATTCAAACGTTTTGGTGTATCATTAGTAACAGGTGTTGCTTTAGGTTGTTGTGAATCTTGTTTATCTTCATAATATCTCACTAATGTTTTCAATTTAGTTGGATTATTTTGAAGTTCTTCTTTTGATACATTAACTACATTTTCTGTGTTATTTGCATCTATTACTTTATTTTGATCTGGTGATTTCTCTGGTGAAACTTGAGTTTCTGTTGTTTCTTTGTTATCACCTTGATTTGAAGTTTGTGTTGTTGATTGCGGTGAAGTTATGTCTTTATTTGTATCAATGTTTGAAGGTTCATTAACTGTAGTTTGTTCTGGAGACTCAGTCGTTTCTTTTGAAGTAACTGTTTCTTGAGGTTGATTTGTTGTGTTTGCAGTTTTTTGAATTTCATTTGTTACTTCTTTATCTTCATTTGTTGATGTTTGTTCATTATCTTGTTTTGATTCTTCTATTTTTGCTACTTCTTCTTTAGTATCTTGTTTTGATGAGTCAACATTAGTTGTCACTTCTTTAGTATCTTCTACTTTTGGTTCTTCTTGTTGATTTGTTTTTTCTTCAGTAGTTGATTGATTGTTTTTTTCTGTAGCTGTTTGATTTGTCGATTCTACATTTGAAGTTTCAACATTTTGTTGTTGATTATTAACTTCATTATTAGAGATTACTTTTTTACTGTCTGCTGATTTTAAATCATCATTACTGTTTCCTGCTTCAGCAGTGGTATTTGTATTACTCGTTTCAGCTGCTTTAACTTCTTGGTTTCCCAAACCAAAAAGTAAAGTTGTACCAACCAAAATAGATGCAGTACCTACTGAATACTTTCTAATTGAAAATTTGTTCAATCGATTTGTGATAAATCCTTGTTGTGTTAAATTAGTCTTTTTTTTCATAAAATACTCCTTTTAAAAATAAAAATTGTTAAAACAACTTTTCTTTTTGAATGTGTAAATACATGATAGTACATTTTTAAATAAAGTACAATACTTTAAAACTTTTTATTTATTTATCTAACTTTATTTATCC
>NZ_PPQR01000081.1 GCF_002902085.1 Staphylococcus simiae | reverse complement strand
GTAACTGTAACGTTCCCAGACGGTACAACAGCGACAGGAACAGCAGATGAAGATGGTAACTATGTCGTAGATATTCCAACCAATGTTGACTTAAAAGGCGGCGAGACATTACCAGTAACATCAACCGATGAAGCAGGCAATGAATCATCTCCAGCAAGCACAGTTGTCACAGATACAACAGCGCCAACAGCACCAACGGTGAATCCAGTGACAAGTGAAGATACAACGATTACGGGTAAAGCCGAGCCAAACTCAACCGTAACTGTAACGTTCCCGGATGGAACGACAGCGACAGGAATAGCAGATGAAGATGGTAACTATGTCGTAGATATACCAACAAGTGTTGATTTAAAAGGCGGCGAGACATTACCAGTAACATCAACGGATGAAGCAGGAAATGAATCAAATCCAGCGAATACTGTGGTAACAGATACAACAGCGCCAACAGCACCAACGGTGAACCCAGTAACAAGTGAAGATACAACGATTACGGGTAAAGCGGAACCAAATTCAACAGTAACTGTAACATTCCCAGATGGCACAACAGCAACGGGAACAGCGGACGAAGATGGAAATTATGTCGTAGATATTCCAACCAATGTTGACTTAAAAGGCGGCGAAACATTACCAGTAACATCAACCGATGAAGCAGGTAACGTATCGGATCCAGCAAGCACAGTTGTCACAGATGCAACAGCACCGACAACACCAACGGTGAATCCAGTGACAAGTGAAGATAAGACCATTACAGGTAAAGCCGAACCCAACTCAACAGTGACCGTAACGTTCCCAGATGGAACAACAGCGACAGGCACAGCAGATGAAGATGGTAACTATGTCGTAGATATTCCAACTAATGTTGACTTAAAAGGTGGCGAGACATTACCAGTAACAGCGACAGATGAAGCAGGAAATGAATCACAACCGTCAAGTACAGTAGTGACAGATACGACAGCACCAATAGTTAAAGAAATCAATGATCAAACTAAAGAGGTTAACACTCCAATAGACGAAATTAAAATTGAAGCAGATGATGGTGCTGGGCATACTGTAACGAATAGTGTAAGTGGCTTGCCAGCAGGTGTAACATTTGATGAAAATACAAATACAATTAGTGGAAGCCCAACGATTGTAGGCACATATCCAGTGACTGTAACGACAACAGATGCCGAAGGAAACGCAACAGAGACGAAATTCACAATTACAGTGGTGGATACGACAGCACCAACGGTGAAAGCGATCGATGATCAAACAAAAGAAGTGAACACACCAATTGATAATATCGTCATTGATGGAAGCGATAATAGTGGTCAACCAGTGACAAATAGTGTGAGTGGCTTACCAGACGGTGTCACATTTGATTCAGAGACAAACATAATTAGTGGCAGTCCAACAACAGTAGGCACATATCCAGTGACTGTGACAACAACAGACGCCGAAGGTAATACAACAACAACAAAATTCACGATTACAGTCGTAGACACAACTGCGCCAACGGTGAAAGCTATCGATGATCAAACGAAAGAGGTCAACACACCGATTGATAATATCGTTATTGACGGCCAAGATAATAGTGGCCAGCCAGTAACGAACAGTGTGAGTGGTTTACCAGTAGGTGTGACGTTTGATGAAGCGACAAACACAATTAGTGGAAGCCCAACGACTGTGGGAACTTATCCAGTGACCGTGACAACAACAGACGCTGAAGGAAACACAACAGAGACGAAATTCACGATTACAGTGGTGGATAC
>NZ_PPQR01000080.1 GCF_002902085.1 Staphylococcus simiae | reverse complement strand
ATCGACAATATCGTTATCGATAGTCAAGATAACAGTGGTCAACCAGTGACAAATAGTGTAAGTGGCTTACCAGAAGGTGTAACTTTTGATGAAGCAACTAACACAATTAGTGGCAGTCCAACAATGGTAGGCACATACCCAGTCACAGTGACAACAACAGACGCTGAAGGCAACACAACAACGACGAAATTTACTATTACAGTGGTAGATACGACAGCACCAACGGTGAAAGATATTGATGATCAAACGAAAGAGGTCAACACACCGATTGATAATATCGTTATTGACGGTAGTGACAACAGTGGTCAGCCAGTGACAAATAGTGTGAGTGGCTTACCAGAAGGTGTAACGTTTGATGAAGCAACGAACACAATTAGTGGCAGTCCAACGACTGTAGGCACATATCCAGTGACTGTGACAACAACAGATGGCGAAGGAAACACAACAGAGACGAAATTCACAATTACAGTGGTGGATACGACAGCTCCAACAGTAAAAGCGATCGATGATCAAACAAAAGAAGTGAACACACCAATTGATAATATCGTCATTGATGGAAG
>NZ_PPQR01000079.1 GCF_002902085.1 Staphylococcus simiae | reverse complement strand
CAATAGCTCTTACTTTATTTTCTTGTAAAATTAACATTTGTTGACCTAATATGAGTAATACTAATGATATATATAATATAGATTTCAATTTAGAATGATGGTATTGAATTAATATTGCAATTACTACCATGACAATGATAGCTACTAACAAAGATTTAGGTTTAGTATGAAAAATAACATAATACGTTAACCAAAATAAGGCTGTAGGTATAGCAATGATTAAATAACGTTTTAGCTCTAGTTCACTAATATATTGTATAAACAATCCAATAAGAATACTACTTGATAAAGCTAATGCATAAACCCATCGTCTTTGAGGCATAGAAAAACCATTAAAGGCACTATCAAAATATTGAGAAGCTGAACCTAAAATGAGTAGCCATGTAATAACCGCAAACATACGATAGAAATAATGATGATAAAGTTTAAATGATAATAATGCAACAATAGTAATAATAGAAATTGTAATATAAAAACCATCTGAAAATAGTAAAAAACGACTTTCTATTGGTGTTAATAACGGTATATCTAAATTGGGATTTTGCTTACGATCATTTTGTAAAAAAGCAGAAATACCAGTGTATAAACCGAAACTACTAGATAATATACTTAAAAAAGTAGCAATAACTAATATGTAAAATTTTTGCCAGCGAGACACAATGTCATTTTTATATTGAAAAATTAAGCGATAAATAAAATAACAACCGAGGATAATAGCTTGATAATAACTAAAGTAAAAACTACTGAATAGCGTTATAGTAATACTGATAATAAATATGCCAATTTTTCGCTGTTGGTAAAAATGTTCGAAACCTAAAATAGCTAAGGGTAATAAGTACAAAATGTTGCCATAAAATGACCAAGTAAAATTAAAATAAATGATTACTGTCGACATGCCATACAAGATTAATGCGACAATAATACTTAGTGGTTTCATTTTTAAATATTTAAATAAATAATACGAACACATAAACGTTAAAATAGTTCTAACCATTGCCATAATAAGTTGATTATTTAGCCAGAAACTAATATCAGATGGATTAATATGTTTAAATAATCCAAACACCCATATTGTAAAGAAATTTAACCACATCAATGGTGACAATGAATAATAATATGATAAACCATTAACATAATCTCCACCTAATCCAAATGAAGGATCATAAAAACTACTTAATGATGTAAAATGTTCACAAAGATACATTTGAAAAGGCATCATTTGTCGAAAGCCATCACCAGACCCACTAAATACAAGATCGTCAACAAAATAACCGTAAAGGTACGGGGTAAATAAAACGATTGTCATACCAATACTAAGTAAAACAACTAGCACAAAATGCCAGATTTTATTAGAAATTAAATTTTTAATCACTACATATCCTCATCTTTCTCTTTAATAAATTGGATGTTAACTATTTAACTACATAACTTTAAAATTAATATAATCTTTATTATTTTATCATTAAAATATTGCGATAGATATTAAAAGTATGACTAAGTAAAATTAAGTTACTTGCGCTAAAATTGTCAAAGTGAATAACGCAAATGTGAATATGGAAGGTTAGGTTAGTAATTAAATATAAAATTAAAAAATGTTGAGTTAAAATGCTAATTTAAAAGTGATCAAACTAAGGACAAACTCATAAAACTGACATAAAGACGCAATACTTTATACAATGATTTTAAAATTAAATGTCCTTTAAGCATTTTCAAAGTAAATGTTACTATAAAGATAGTTGAATGCAGAAAAGTGTTCTATAATAGATGAGTTGAATAGATTTAAAGAAAGCAAGGTGAATCATATGGTAATTCAATGGTATCCAGGACATATGGCGAAAGCAAAAAGAGAAGTCAGTGAACAATTAAAAAAAGTAGATGTTGTATTTGAATTAGTAGATGCACGCATCCCTTATAGTTCTAGAAATCCAATGATAGATGATGTTATTAAGCAAAAACCCCGAGTTGTTATTTTGAATAAAAAAGATATGTCTAATCTAAAAGAAATGGAAAAATGGAAAGATTTTTTTGTAGAAAAAGGCTATTATCCAGTAGCTGTTGATGCTAAACATGGTAAGAATTTAAAACAAGTTGAAGCAGCAGCAATCAAAGCAACAAAAGAAAAATTCGAGCGTGAAAAAGCTAAAGGATTAAAGCCTAGAGCGATTAGAGCAATGATTGTTGGAATTCCTAATGTTGGTAAATCTACCTTAATAAATAAATTAGCTAATCGCACTATTGCCCAAACAGGTAACAAGCCAGGTGTAACAAAACAGCAACAATGGATTAAAGTTGGTAAGTTGTTACAACTACTAGACACACCGGGTATATTGTGGCCTAAATTCGAAGATGAAGAAGTAGGAAAAAAATTAAGTCTAACAGGTGCGATTAAAGATAGTATTGTACATTTAGATGAAGTAGCTATTTATGGGCTTAATTTCTTGATTGCACATGATCTAGAGAGATTACAACAACATTATAAAATTGATGTAAATGCAGATGCAGAAACTTTAGAATGGTTCGATGCAATTGGACGTAAACGAGGTTTACTGAGAAAAGGTAATGAAGTAGATTATGAAGCAGTTATTGAATTATTAATTAACGATATGAGAAATGCCAAAATAGGTACATACTGTTTTGATATAGTACAAGACATGTCTGAGGAATTATCGCATGACTCAAACAATTAAAGAATTGACAGCAGTCATTAATAATATTAATTCATTGGAAGCGTTGGCAGCTCATACCGTAAATGCAGATAGACGAAAAGGTGTCCAATTAGCAATTGATAGACGCCGTAAGCAACTTTTAGCTCATAAACAATTACAACAAAAATATAAAACGATGTCGAAGTACGAACAAACTATTTTAAACCAGCAACCAAATGCATTAATTTGTGGCATTGATGAGGTAGGTCGTGGACCATTAGCAGGTCCTGTTGTTGCATGTGCGACGATATTAAATTCGGAACATCATTATTTAGGACTAGATGATTCTAAAAAAATGACTGCAACGAAGCGTGAACAACTTAATGAAGCATTAAAATCAAATGTTAGAGACTATGCATTTGGGATTGCTACAGCGCAAGAGATTGATGAATTGAATATTTATCAAGCGACAAAAGTGGCAATGCAACGTGCAATCGATAATTTGACCGTTAAACCTACACATTTATTAATTGATGCTATGGAATTAAACAATAATATTCCTCAACAAGCAATTATAAAAGGTGATGCTAAAAGTGTCTCGATAGCTGCTGCGAGTGTAATGGCGAAAGTATATCGTGATCACTATATGACAGATTTAGCGCAACAATATCCCGATTACGGGTTTGATAAAAATGCTGGCTATGGGACTAAACAACATCTTACTGCGATAGATAAAGTTGGTATCATGGATGAGCATAGGAAAAGTTTTGAACCAATTAAATCAATAGTCTCTAATAATATAGACGAATAATATTGTATTTATGAATTTTTGTATCTTCAAAATAATTATTTTAACAAATAATTTGTAAAAAAGGCATGAAAATATACCTTTTAAGTTTACAATAGCGCTTACATTTCTTATAATTGTAAGGGAACTTAACCTAAGAAACAGGAGGATGGAAGATGAATATCCACGAGTATCAAGGTAAAGAAATATTTCGTTCTATGGGCGTACCAGTACCAGAAGGACGAGTAGCATTTACTGCTGAAGAAGCGGTGGAGAAAGCGAAAGAATTAAATTCAGATGTATATGTAGTTAAAGCACAAATACATGCTGGTGGAAGAGGTAAAGCAGGCGGTGTTAAAATTGCTAAGTCTTTATCAGAAGTTGAAACATATGCAAATGAATTATTAGGTAAAACTTTGGTGACACACCAAACAGGTCCAGAAGGTAAAGAAGTTAAACGTTTATATATCGAAGAAGGATGCGATATTCAAAAAGAATATTATGTCGGCTTCGTTATTGATCGTGCAACTGATCAAGTTACTTTAATGGCATCAGAAGAAGGGGGTACTGAGATCGAGGAGGTTGCAGCAAAATCACCTGAAAAGATTTTCAAAGAATCAATTGATCCAGTAGTTGGTTTATCACCATATCAAGCACGTAGAATTGCATTTAATATTAATATTCCAAAAGAATCTGTCAATAAAGCAGCTAAATTTTTATTATCACTTTATAACGTCTTTATCGAAAAAGATTGTTCTATTGTTGAAATCAACCCATTAGTTACGACTGGTGACGGTGAAGTATTGGCATTAGATGCAAAAATTAATTTTGATGATAATGCTTTATTTAGACATAAAGATGTTGTTGACATGAGAGATTTAGAAGAAGAAGATCCAAAAGAAATCGAAGCATCAAAACATGATTTATCATATATTGCTTTAGACGGAGACATCGGTTGTATGGTAAATGGTGCAGGTTTGGCTATGGCAACTATGGATACTATTAATCACTTCGGTGGCAACCCAGCTAACTTCTTAGATGCAGGTGGTAGTGCTACAAGAGAAAAAGTAACTGAAGCATTTAAAATCATCTTAGGTGATGAAAATGTTAAAGGTATTTTTGTTAACATTTTCGGCGGTATTATGAAGTGTGATGTTATTGCAGAAGGTATCGTTGAAGCAGTTAAAGAAGTAGATTTAACATTACCACTTGTAGTTCGTTTAGAAGGTACCAACGTTGAACTTGGTAAACAAATCTTAAAAGATTCAGGTTTAGCAATTGAACCGGCAGCTACAATGGCTGAAGGCGCTCAAAAAATTGTTAAGCTTGTAAAAGAAGCGTAAGGAAAGGATGGGAGCACTAAGATGAGTGTATTTATAGATAAGAATACTAAAGTAATGGTACAAGGTATTACAGGGTCTACTGCCCTTTTCCATACAAAACAAATGCTTGACTATGGAACTCAGATTGTTGCTGGTGTAACACCAGGTAAAGGCGGTCAAGTAGTTGAAGGCGTTCCAGTTTTCAATACAGTTGAAGAAGCTAAAAATGAAACTGGAGCAACTGTTTCTGTCATTTATGTTCCTGCACCATTTGCAGCTGATTCAATTTTAGAAGCAGCTGATGCAGATTTAGATATGGTAATTTGTATTACTGAACATATTCCTGTATTGGATATGGTTAAAGTTAAACGTTATTTAGAAGGTAGAAAAACACGTTTAGTTGGACCAAACTGTCCAGGTGTTATCACTGCTGATGAATGTAAAATTGGTATTATGCCAGGATATATTCATAAAAAAGGCCACGTAGGTGTAGTGTCTCGTTCAGGTACATTGACTTATGAAGCAGTACATCAGCTAACTGAAGAAGGCATAGGTCAAACTACTGCAGTTGGTATAGGTGGCGACCCGGTTAACGGGACAAACTTTATTGACGTGTTAAAAGCGTTTAATGAAGATGATGACACTAAAGCTGTTGTAATGATTGGTGAGATCGGTGGTACTGCAGAAGAAGAAGCTGCGGAATGGATTAAAGCCAATATGACTAAACCAGTAGTTGGATTTATAGGTGGACAAACTGCTCCTCCAGGAAAACGTATGGGACATGCAGGTGCAATCATTTCTGGTGGTAAAGGTACAGCAGAAGAGAAAATTAAAACACTGAATAGTTGTGGCGTAAAAACTGCGGCGACACCTTCAGAAATTGGTACTACTTTAATTGAAGCTGCCAAAGAAGCAGGTATTTACGAAGAACTATTAACAATTAATAAATAAAATTTAGAAAATTAATCATAGCCCAAACTGTGTTTTTAATAATACAGGATTGGGCTATTTGTCGTTAAAAAATATATTGTTGTATCATAATTAATAAGTTGTAAAAATCGGTTCTCTACTTTTTAAGACTGATAAATAAAAAGTGAATCATTAAAAATAAAAATATTTTGAAGCTGACACTGCAGAGGTAGGGCCCCAACATAGAGAAACTGGCTATCCAGTTTTTTCATGCCATGCAAGTTGGGCAAAGGATCCAATACAGAAAAATTCTTTAAATAGAATTTTTACAATAATATGAAGCTAGGGTGAAAGGCTTAAAAAATAATTATGTATCAGTCCAATTTGAGAGAACATAAAAATCTAATTCTCCTCAACATAGTTTTATAATCTGTCTCTTATACACATCT
>NZ_PPQR01000008.1 GCF_002902085.1 Staphylococcus simiae | reverse complement strand
CTTATGCATTTGATGCAATCAAATGTAAACAAAAGATAGTCACTACGAAGTAGAGGCTTAGTGGCTCTTATGCATTTGATGCAATCAAATGTAAACAATAAAATAGTCACTACGAAGTAGAGGCTTAGTGGCTCTTATGCATTTGATGAATCAAATGTAAACAATAAAGAGGCAACATCATAAAGATAATCATGTCGAAGATTATTATTACAAACTAAGAAAGCAGACTAATGAGAAATCTCATAAGACTGCTGTCATCGCTTGTATTAATCAACTGTTAAAAACAATTCATTATTTGGTAATGAACCAGAAATTGTACGATTATCAAATATCCTCACATTAGGCAAACGTACAATCAAGTACAATTTAAGATCTTAATTCAAAGTTTAAATTGAAAAGTTTAATTCAGTAATGCTTATTTTATTTATAAGTACCTGACTAATCGTACGAATAAAAACTGTCACAAATTATTTCATACTTAAATTTAAGTATTTGGCAGTGACTATCTGGTTTGTAAATGTTGATTTATCAACATTTTACAAACCTAGTCACTACTATATAACCACATTAAATTACATCGCTATTTTATCATATAAAATATTTATATATTAATAAGATGATGTTATAATGAAAGAACACCTGTTCCCTAGGTGTCAAATTGACACGGAAGGAGGTTGTTTACCATGTCAATGGTAATTATTAACGTTTTAGGCACGATTATTTCAGGTTGTGCCATTGCTTTTTTCACTTATTGGCTTAATGAAAAAAGTAAAAAATAGCAGGTGCTAAAGCCACACAGTTAAATCCCCTCACTATGGCAGTAGTGAGGGGATTTGTGTTTGCCATGTCAATGGTTATAATGTTATTTTACACCATAATTCTTGATTGTGCAATTTATAAATATAATAATTTTAAAATATTATTTCAAGACGCCGATTTCTTGTAAGTATTCTTCATATGGAACTTCTTTAGATACACTACCTGGTTTATTTAAATCAATGACTCTATTAGCTATTGTATTAATAAATTCAAAGTCATATGAAGTAAATATAATTGATCCTTTGAAAGATTTTAAGCCATCATTAACAGCTGTAATACTTTCTAAATCTAAGTGATTTGTTGGTTCATCTAATAGTAAAACATTGGCACTAGAAAGCATCATTTTACTTAACATACAACGGACTTTTTCTCCACCAGATAAGACACTTGCTTTTTTCTTAACTTCTTCGCCACTAAATAGCATACGTCCTAAGAAACCGCGTAAGAAAGTTTCAGTTTGTTCATCTTCAGGCGCATATTGTCTTAACCAATCGACTAAGTTCATATCGACACCTTCAAAGAATTCAGAGTTGTCTTTAGGGAAGTAACTTAATGATGTTGTTACACCCCATTTATATGATCCTTCATCGGGTTCCATTTCTCCAGCTAAAATTTTAAGTAAAGTCGTCTTAGCAATTTCACTATCTCCAACCAAAATTGCTTTGTCATTTGGATTCATAGTAAATGAAATATTATCTAAAACTTTTTCACCATCAATTGTTTTAGATAAATTTTGTACAGTTAATAAATCGTTACCAATTTCACGCTCAGGTGTAAATTTAACGTATGGATATCTTCTAGATGATGGTTGAATATCATCTAATTCTATTTTTTCTAATTGTTTCTTACGGCTTGTTGCTTGTTTAGATTTAGAAGCATTGGCAGAGAAACGAGCGATAAAGTCTTGTAACTCTTTCATTTTTTCTTCTTTTTTCTTATTTTGTTCTTGAGCCATTTTTTGTGCTAATTGACTTGATTGATACCAGAAGTCATAGTTACCCACGTATACTTTGATTTTACCAAAATCAAGGTCAGCAATATGTGTACATACATTGTTTAAAAAATGACGGTCATGAGAAACAACAATAACTGTATTATCAAAATTAATTAAGAAGTCTTCTAACCAACTTATTGCAGGAATATCCAAACCGTTTGTCGGTTCATCAAGTAGTAATACGTCTGGATCGCCAAATAAACTTTGTGCTAAAAGAACTTTAATTTTTTGGTTGTTTTCTAATTCAGACATTTTTTTATCATGTAATGATGGATCGATACCAAGACCTGAAAGTAGGTTAGCTGCATCAGCTTCAGCATTCCATCCATTCATTTCAGCAAATTCGCCTTCAAGTTCAGCAGCACGAATACCATCTTCATCACTGAAATCAGGTTTCATATAAATCTCGTCTTTTTCTTTCATGACTTGGTATAATCGCTCATGACCTTTAATAACGACATCTAATACACGTTCATCTTCATATGCGAAATGGTCCTGTTTTAAAACAGCTAGACGTTCATCTTTACCAAGTGATACGTGGCCAGTTTGTGAATCTAATTCTCCAGATAAGATTTTTAAAAATGTAGATTTACCTGCACCATTAGCACCAATTAATCCATAACAATTACCTTCTGTAAATTTAATATTTACATCTTCAAATAGTTTACGATCACCAAAGCGTAAACTTACATCAGTTACTTGTAACATGCATTTTCTCCTTTTTACTATCGATATTCTAACGGATGAATTATATCATAAATTCGATATAGTTTCGACCTCATATAAGTTGTAATGATAGATTGACTTAGTCATGTTATAATTATAAAGAATATAAGACCAGAAGGAGAATAACATGGCATTAGATAAAGATATAGTAGGCTCAATTGAGTTTTTAGAAGTTACTGGTTTGCAAGGTTCAACTTATCTATTAAAAGGACCACATGGCGAACAAGTTAAATTAAATCAATCTGAAATAAATGATGACGATGAATTAGAAGTAGGCGAAGAATATAGTTTCTTCATTTATCCTAACCGTTCAGGAGAATTATTTGCGACACAAAACATGCCTGAGATTACTAAAGATAAATATGATTTTGCTAAAGTTTTAAAAACAGATCGTGATGGTGCACGTATTGATGTAGGGTTACCACGTGAAGTATTAGTACCATGGGAAGATTTACCTAAAATTAAATCATTATGGCCGGTAGCTGGTGATCAAATATTAGTAACACTAAGAATAGACCGTGAAAATCAAATGTTTGGACGATTAGCGAGTGAATCAATTGTTGATAAAATGTATTCACCAATAAATGATGATCATTTACAAAATGAAATTATAGAAGCTAGACCATATCGTGTATTAAGAATTGGTAGTTTCTTATTAAGTAATGATGGCTATAAAATATTTGTTCATGAATCAGAACGTAAAGCTGAACCTCGTTTAGGTGAACTGGTATCTGTTCGTATAATTGGACATAATGACAAAGGTGAATTAAATGGTTCATTCTTGCCATTAGCACATGAACGTTTAGACGATGATGGTCAGGTAGTGTTTGATTTATTAGTAGAATATGATGGCGAATTACCATTTTGGGATAAATCTAGTCCCGAGGCTATTAAAGAAGTCTTTAACATGAGTAAAGGGTCATTTAAACGCGCAATTGGTCATCTTTATAAACAAAAAATGATTAATATTGAAACTGGTAAAATCACTTTAACTAAAAAAGGTTGGAGCCACGTAGACTCTGAGGAAAAATAACATTTCTTTCTAAATTTAATAATTAAATAGCTTAAGACTCTCATTGATTATAGTGAGAGTCTTTTTTTATTTCTTCTATTATAAATACTATTTTTAAATAACATAAATGACTTATTAATAGTCATTCATCTTTTTACAATTCCTTAACAATCCTTTGCTGAATTTTTACAATATCTAAAAACGTCGTTAACATTTGTCAGTTATCATGAGATTGTAAGCAAAACATAGTTATTATTCGAGTTACATAACAGGAGGATTTTTCAATGAAAAAATGGCAAATGGTTGGATCAACAGTTATCGGAGCTACGCTTTTACTTGGCGCATGCGGAGGAGGAAATAGTAATAAAAGTGACCTTAAAGGACAAGCAAAAGGTGATGGTTCATCAACAGTTGCGCCCATAGTTGAAAAATTGAATGAAAAATGGGCACAACAACATCCAGAAGCAAAAATTTCAGCGGGGCAAGCAGGAACTGGTGCAGGTTTCCAAAAAATCATATCAGGAGATATTGACTTTGCAGATGCTTCAAGACCGATCAAAGATGAAGAGAAACAAAAATTAGCAGCAAAAAATATCAAATATAAAGAATTTAAGGTAGCACAAGATGGTGTAACAGTAGCAGTAAATAAAGACAATGATTTTGTTACAGAGCTTGATAAGAAACAATTAAAAGAAATTTACTCAGGTGAAGCTAAAACTTGGAAAGATGTAGATAATAAATGGCCGGATAAGAAAATTAATGCAGTATCTCCGAACTCTAGTCATGGTACTTATGATTTCTTTGAAGATGAAGTAATGAATAAAGAAGATATTAAAGCTGAGAAAAATGCAGATACCAACGCGATTGTATCATCAGTAACAAAAAACAAAGAAGGTATTGGATACTTCGGCTATAATTTCTACGAACAGAATAAAGATAAATTAAAAGAAGTTAAAATTAAAGACGCAAAAGGACAATTAACTGAACCAACTAAAAAATCAATTCAAGATAGTAGTTATGCCTTAAGTAGACCGTTATATATTTATGTAAATGAAAAAGCCTTAAAAGATAATAAAGTAATGTCAAACTTCATGAAATTTATTCTAGAAGATAAAGGAAAGTCAGCTGAAGAAGCAGGATATGTAGCCGCTCCAAGTAAAGATTACCAAACGCAATTAGACGATTTAAATAAATTTTTAGATAAAGAACAAACATCAAAAGATAAAAAATAATTAAGTATCAGTCCAATTTGGGAGAGAACCAAAATAAAATGATAAATCGTTATTTAGTTTCGATAACCCACAATTTAAACATTATTGATATCAATAGACTTTTAAATGTGCGTATTAAATAATGATTCATCTTCATATATATATTAATTCAATTGGGAGTTAGAGAAAGAGGTTTGAATATGACTTCATCTACAAATATTAAAACTTTAATTAATGAACATAATAACAAAAACAGAAAGTATAGCGATAAAATTGTACCTATTATTTTAGCTTTGATTTCAGGAGTTGCAATATTAACGACATTAGGAATTTTATTTACGTTATTAACTGAAACCATTACGTTCTTCACAAGAGTACCTATCAGTGAGTTTTTATTTTCTACAACATGGAATCCAACTGGCTCTAATCCTCAATTTGGTATTTGGGAACTGATCATTGGAACATTAAAAATTACATTAGTTGCCACTATTTTTGCTGTACCCATTGGACTGGGTGCTGCAATTTATTTAAGTGAATATGCTAGTGATAAAGCGAGACGTATTATAAAACCCATTTTAGAAATATTGGCAGGTATTCCAACTATTGTCTTTGGTTTCTTTGCCTTAACATTTGTAACACCTATATTAAGAGCAATTATTCCAAATTTAGGTGAATTCAACGCACTAAGTCCTGGATTAGTTGTGGGTGTTATGATTATTCCATTAATTACAAGTCTCAGTGAAGATGCTATGGCATCCGTCCCTAATAAAATTCGTGAAGGTGCGTATGGCTTAGGTGCAACAAAATTTGAAGTTGCTACAAAAGTTGTCTTACCGGCTGCAACATCTGGCATCGTCGCTTCTATTGTCCTGGCTATTTCGAGAGCTATCGGTGAAACAATGATTGTGTCATTAGCAGCAGGTAGTTCGCCAACTTCATCATTTAGTCTAACAACTTCTATACAAACAATGACGGGCTATATCGTTGAAATTGCTACAGGTGACGCAACATTTGGTTCAGATATTTATTACAGTATTTATGCTGTTGGATTCACACTATTTATATTTACGTTAGTGATGAATTTACTTTCTCAATGGATAGCGAAACGTTTCAGAGAGGAGTACTAATATGGAATTAACAAATAATGAGCATAAGCATTTAGTAGATCAACAAATGGTTCATAGTCAGATGACAAAACGAACGATAATTAACACAATTTTTAAATATGTTTCTTTAGCATGTACGTTACTAGGCTTAGTTGTCTTAATAGCATTACTTACACAAACTATTATGAAAGGTGCAGGGCATTTATCGTTAGATTTTTTTACAAATTTTTCATCTTCTACACCATCAATGGCTGGCATTAAAGGCGCATTAATCGGTTCATTATGGTTAATGTTAAGCATTATTCCATTATCAATTATTTTAGGAATTGGAACTGCTATCTATTTAGAAGAATATGCCACGCATAATAAATTCACGCAATTTATAAAAATAAGTATTTCAAATTTAGCAGGTGTCCCTTCTGTTGTCTTTGGTTTACTAGGCTATACATTGTTTGTAGGTGGGGCAGGAATTGAAGGTTTAAAAATGGGTAACAGTATTTTGGCAGCAGCTTTAACGATGACGTTACTTATTTTGCCTATTATTATTGTTTCAAGTCAAGAAGCTATAAGAGCAGTACCAAATTCAGTTAGACATGCGTCATATGGCTTAGGTGCTAATAAATGGCAAACGATTCGTCGTATCGTCTTACCGGCTGCTTTACCAAGTATATTAACCGGATTTATTTTATCATTATCCCGAGCTTTAGGAGAAACAGCTCCACTTGTATTAATCGGTGTACCAACGATACTTCTTGTCCTACCACATAGTATTTTAGATGAATTCTCAGCATTACCAATCCAAATATTTACATGGGCTAAAATGCCTCAAGAAGAATTCCAAAATGTTGCATCGGCAGGCATTATTGTATTGTTAGTCATTTTAGTATTAATGAATGGTATAGCTATCTTATTACGTAACAAATTTAGTAAAAAATTCTAATAAAAATAGATTTTTTTACATTATTGATTAGTAAAAAGGAGAGAATAATATGACTCAGACATTAGCTCAAGCAAAAAACATTTCTCAACTAAATAAAAATGTTGAATTTCAAAGCCATCAAAAGATTAAAGATGATAATAAAAAGAAGGTAATTTATTCTACACAAAATCTTGATTTATGGTACGGTAACAATCATGCCTTGCAAAATATTAATTTAGATATTTTAGAAAATCAAATCACAGCTATTATCGGACCATCTGGTTGCGGTAAATCAACATATATCAAAACATTAAATCGTATGGTTGAGCTTGTACCATCTGTCAAAACAGCAGGTAAAATATTATATAGAGACCAAGATATTTTTGACTCAACATATTCAAAAGAACAATTAAGAACAAATGTGGGTATGGTCTTCCAACAGCCTAATCCTTTTCCAAAGTCAATTTATGACAATATTACTTACGGACCAAAAATTCATGGTATTAAAAATAAAAAAATACTGGACGACATTGTAGAAAAATCATTACGTGGCGCTGCAATTTGGGATGAATTGAAAGATAGACTGCATACAAATGCTTACAGTTTATCTGGAGGGCAACAACAACGTCTATGTATTGCTAGATGCTTAGCAATTGAACCAGAAGTTATCTTAATGGATGAACCTACATCAGCACTTGATCCAATATCTACATTACGTGTTGAAGAATTGGTACAAGAGTTGAAAGAACATTATACCATTGTTATGGTCACGCATAATATGCAACAAGCTGCTCGTGTCTCTGATAAAACAGCATTCTTCTTAAATGGTTACGTCAATGAATATGATGATACTGATAAAATTTTCTCGAATCCTGCTGATAAACAAACGGAAGATTACATTTCTGGAAGGTTTGGTTAATGATGATGACTATTATTAGACAACGTTTTCAAGATCAGTTAGACAGTTTGATTAGAGATATACAAAGATTAGGTACCCATGTGTATTTTAGTATAGATAACGCTTTAACATCGCTAAGTATCAATGATCGTCAATTTGCACGACAAACGGTTAATAACGATAAAAAAATTAATGCACAAAATTATGATATAAATGAAAAGGTGATTATGTTAATCACTAAGCAACAACCCATTGCTAAAGATTTAAGAATGATGATGTCTTCTTTGAAAATTGCTTCTGATTTAGAGCGAATAGGAGATAACGCTGCTAGTATAGCAAAAATCAGATTACGTACTAAAATTACAGATGATTATGTCTTAACAAGATTAGTAACGATGGGGAATTTAGCTATGTTAATGTTGAAAGATTTAGATGTTGCTTTTAAAAATAACGATATCATCTTATTAAAAGAAATTATACAACGCGACGAAGATATTGATGATTTATACAGTCATATTATTAATACAACGTACTTAATTGATAATGACCCTTTTATAGCAGGACAAGCACACCTAGCTGCTAAACATTTAGAAAGAATAGGTGATCATATTATTAATATTGCTGAAAGCGTTTATTTTTATTTAACAGGTTCACATTATGAACAATAAGAAAACCAAGGTTATCAAGTACCATCATGATAATGGCAAAACTTCATAACCTTGGCATTTTTTAAAACTGTTGTTCAATTTGATTTGTTAAGGATTCAACTTCATCAACTAATTTTGAAATATGATGTATTGTTGCTTTTAATGGTTCATCAGTTGTAATATCGACGCCAGCAGTTTTAGCTAATTCAATCGGATTAGCACTTCCACCTTTTTTAAGTGTTTCTAGCCATGCTGTGACTGCAGATTGACCTTCATTGTTTATCTTATTAGCTACCACTGTACCAATTGTTAATCCGGCAGAATACGTATAAGAATATAATCCCATATAGTAATGTGGTTGTCTCATCCAAGTTAATTCTGCTCCATCAGTGAATTCAACTGCATCACCAAAGAACTGTTGATAAACAGTTAACATAATATGATTTAATTTATTAGCAGTTAAAGATTCGCCGTTATCTACAAGTTTATAAACTTCGCGTTGATAAGCTGCTTCAAGTAAGTGGGTTACCATATTATGATAATAAGTTCTAGATAAAATAGATGCGATAACCCAACGTTTAAATCGTAAATCTTTACTATGTGATAATAAATAATTTGCCATCAACATTTCATTCATCGTTGATGGTGCTTCAACAAAGTACATCGATGCTTCGGATTCTAAAAATGGTTGATGTTGCTGCGCTAAGTTAAAATGACCTGCATGTCCAAGCTCATGTGCTAAGACAAATGTTTCAGCCATTTTGCCCGTCCATGAAATAAAGACGAAGGAATGTGTAGCATAGGGACTTGCACAATAAGCACCCGTTTCTTTGCCTTTATTTTGTGCAAAATCTATCCATCGTTGATCATACGCTTGATGTAACATGTCGACATAGTCATCTCCAAGCACACTAAGCGCGCCAAATATATATTCTTTAGATGATTCAATTGTAATGTCAGGCTCATAATGAGGATCTATAGAGATTTTCAAATCTTCAAATCGCATTTTTTCTAATCCATGAACACGTTGCAATAATTTAACATATTTTTGCATAACGGGTGCTAAGTCACTCATTATGATATCAATTTGACGATCAAACATATCTCGTGTGACTTCTTGATCGTGCAATAAGTAATCAATGACAGAATCATAACCACGTAAATCTGCTTCAATTTTTTCTTGCTGTACTTGCATATTGTAAGTAGCTGCTGTTGTATGTTGGTATTTTTTAAGCGCATTACTGAAGTTTTGAAATGCTTTTTGTCTAAATTGTGCATCTGCATTATCTTCATATTCATTTTCGAATGTAGCATAGTCCATTGGATATGTTGTACCTTGATGCTCAAAAGATTCGAAATCGATATCTAACATTTTAGTTGTGCCATATAAATCATATGGACTGTTTAATGTTGGTGATAGACTTGCTAATACCTGTTCGACATCTGAAGATAATTGATGTGGTTTTTGCTGAATCAGTTGTTTAATATAATGTGGATATGTTGTATGTTCTGCTAATGTAGTTAGTTCATTTTGAGACAATGCTAATATTTCTGATTCTACAAATGATAACTGACTGACAATTTTGCCATAAGTTGTTGATAATTTAGCACTGACCGTTTGGGCTGTATCATCTTGTGTATCAACGCTTAAACGTAGTTCTGCATAATTTGCTAAGCTATCTAATAAAATCAATATATGCTCATAATCATGTAAAGCTTGTTCAATTATCTTATGATTTGTTAATTGCCCCTTAAATTGTTGATTAAAAGCTTGCGCTTGTTTAAGTAATTGATCAATCGTGTCATAATATTGTTCATCGTTGTTAAATAAGTCAGTGATATCCCATTTTTCTGATGTAGGAATATTACTTCTTAATGGTAAACCTTGAGACATGTAATCACTCCATTCTTTTGAAAATACTATATAATCATGATAACAGAAATTGTAGCTAAATGATTATAAGACAACGTATAATATCTCCTTATGAGTTAACATTTAAGACTGGTACAGAAGTAATTGTTTCAAAAAAATTATTTCGTAATCCACCCTCGACAAGACTGACTAGACGTTGATTTATCAACATTTTATAAATATGACATTTACTGTCAATAGCCAAAAACTATTATAGAGCAGTTTTTGTCTCAAACTCATAGAGTAAAAGATTTTAATCACTTTACATGTTGAAAAAAGAGCTATGTTAGTTATTCGGCATTTTCTTACTTTTGTTATTTCAGTTTGACTTAGTTTCTATTTGACCCTTTATGTTATAAAATAGACGTAAGAATTTATTTAAGGAGAAAAAATATGACATTATTTGATATGCCTAATTATTTATGGATAACAACTTTATTAATGATATTATTAACAGTATTTTGTTGTTTAGTATTAAATAAATGGTTTGTCTCTGCTGTAATAACATTCGTTATTTTAGGAGTATTAGCTTTTTTCATTCCAAATTTTGAACAAATTAAATATCAACCATTATTGGGTTATGCGGCTTTTCTAGCCATTATGAGTTTATTAGTAAGCTTTTTAATATGGTACTTCACTAGAAATTGGCGTAAAGAGCGTAAAAGTCGTAAATTACAAAAACAAATTGAAAAATATGGCGTAGAAGGCGTAGAATTACGTCGTAAAGATAGAAAGTAATAATATTGTAAGCATTAATGTCACATTAATCATGTGATATTGATGCTTTTTTAAATTGGTATCAATCATTTTGATGTGTAAATGATGTATTAATATTAAACAACATGTTTCATTATTGAAAGGTAATGGAGGGTCAAATGTGTTAAAAGTTTGACAAAGCGTTGTGGGTAATAAGAACTATACAATTAAGATGGTCAACTGGTAGTAATGATCTGAAATATAAAATGCTGAGATTCAATAGTTTGTAGTCATAGTAAATCTTGCTATAGTTGTTCGACTCATCCTCGAAAACGGACGTGAGAATGTTAAATTAATGTACAAATTAAGTTGCTACGACATTGTTGTCTGGGAATAATTATTGCTGTCATACTACTGTATAACTTTCTGACAATTTTCAATACAAAGCAAACGACTATTATTTTGTTGCTATTAATACTATAATATTTTGTACTGTGCTTTTTTCATAATAATTAAATATATAATTAAAATTGCAATATTATTTAATAAAGAGGAGGTCACATCATGACACTTATCAAAGCACTGATAAAAAGGTTACTTCAAATGATGGTCGTATTATTTATCATTTCACTGTTGACCTTTATCTTAATGAAATTATCACCAGGTAATCCTGTTGATAAAATATTACATCTAGATGTTGCTCAAGTTTCGTCAGAACAAATTAAAGCTACTGAAGATAAACTTGGCTTGAATGATTCAATTTTTTCTCAATGGTGGCATTGGTTTAATCAAATATTGCATTTAGATTTAGGGACAAGTTATGAAACGAACGAACCTGTGACAAATGCAATCGTTAATTATGCTCCACCAACATTATTGATTTCATTGTTAACATTGATAATGTCATTAGTCATTTCAATACCTTTAGGTGTCATTGCAGCGAAAACATATCATGGTAAAACTGATAAAATCATTCGTATTTTGACGTCTTTATCAGTTAGTTTGCCATCATTTTTTATTGGTATTATGTTAATTTACATATTTAACCGTCTGTTGCACATTGATAATAGTTTATTCACTCAATATATATTACCAATTTTCACCTTGTCTCTCGGCATGTGCGCATACATAATACGCCTTATACGTTCGAATTTATTAGACTTGTATCAAAGTCCAGTTGTAGAAGCATCTAGATTACGAGGTATGTCTGAACGTTATATTTTATTACATGATCTACTTAAACCAACATTACTTCCGATTATTCCATTATTAGCTATATCATTAGGTAGTTTAATTGGTGGTACTGTAGTCATTGAAAATTTATTTGACATACCTGGTCTTGGTTATTTGTTAATGGATAGTATTAAATCAAGAGATTACCCAGTTATTCAAGGGTGTGTACTGTTTATTGGATTCTTTGTCGTACTCATTAATACCTTAGGTGATATAGTGACGATTATTGTTGACCCTAAACAACGTCTATTACAACGACAAGTATCTAAAACAAAGTCATCTTTAATGGAAAGTGGGGATCAAAGTGCACTTTAATATAAAAAAACAGCATATCATATATTATTTATTTGCTATCTATATATTACTTTTCATCATTTTGCAGTTTGTTGTTAATAGTGACGATGCAGTAAAAGTTAACTTAGCTCAAACTTTTGAACCTATAAGTTGGCATCATTTACTTGGTACAGATGATTATGGTCGTGATTTATTTACTAGAGTAGTTGTGGGAGCAAGAACGACTTTATTTGTCACTATCCTTACACTACTAGCTACAGTGATGATTGGCGTACCATTGGGTTTAATTGCTGGTTATAAAAAAGGATGGATAGAAAGTGTAATATTAAGATTAATAGATATTGGGCTGAGTATTCCAGAATTTGTTATTATGATCGCGTTAGCTAGTTTCTTTCAACCAAGTATATGGAATTTAGTACTAGCAATAACAGTAATTAAATGGATGAATTATACACGCGTTACTCGTAGTATTGTGAGTAGTGAAGTTAGTAAATCATATATTCAAATGGCGCAACTATTTAAAGTTCCAACAATAGTTATTTTGATAAAACATTTAGTTCCTAAAATAGTACCTTCAATTATTGTCTTGATGATTGTTGATTTTGGCAAAATTATATTATATATAAGTTCGTTATCATTTTTAGGGTTAGGTGCTCAACCACCTTCACCAGAATGGGGAGCGATGTTGCAATTGGGTCGAGATTTCATTGCATCACATCCTGTAATGATTATTGCACCTGCTACAATCATTGCTATAACTATTTTATTGTTTAACTTAACAGGTGATGCACTGCGAGATCGTTTATTAACTAGAAGAGGTGATAATCATGGGTCTCATTGATATACAAAATCTATGTATTACAAGCCAAAATGGTCAAAATATTATTGATGGTATCGACTTAACTATATATCCTCATAAGGTTAATGCGTTGATAGGTGAAAGTGGGGCAGGTAAAAGTTTAACTGCTAAAGCATTATTAGACTTTTTACCTTCAAATATTAGCTGTCATTATGATCAATATCTTTTTGAAAGTCATCCAATAAAAGATATTCATAGATATTTCGGTCGTAAAATAGGCTATATTTCACAAAATTATGCTCAAAGTTTTAATAATCATACTAAATTAGGAAAACAATTAATAGCGATTTATCGTACACATTTCAATGTGTCAAAGAAAGCTGCGTTAGCTAAAGTAACTGAGGCTTTAACATGGGTAAATTTAAAGGACGCCTCATTATTAAATCGCTATAGTTTTCAACTTTCCGGAGGTCAATTAGAACGAATTTACATTGCTAGTGTACTCATGTTGGACCCGCAATTAATCATTGCTGATGAACCTGTAGCATCGTTAGATATTTTAAATGGTTATAAAGTAATGGAATTGTTAGAACATGTCGTTCGCGATCATCATAATACATTATTAATTATTACACATAATATGAGTCACGTCTTAAAATATAGTGATTATATCAATGTGTTAAAAGATGGTCATATCGTAGAAAAAGGCTCTATAGAACACTTTAATAGTAATCACTTAAACTCATATACGCAACAACTAATTAATTATCGAACTAAATTAAAGAGGGATTCATATGATTGACATTAAACAATTATCATTTAGTTATAATAAAAAGCAACCTATTTTAAAAGATATAAATTTAACAATTCATGATTTTGAAAAAGTAGGTATTTTAGGTGAAAGTGGTTCTGGTAAAAGTACTTTAGCACATCTAATTTTGGGATTATTACAACCTGTTCAAGGACAATTAACATGCAATAGTTCTAATATTTTACCAATATTTCAACATGCTTATGATAGTTTTAATCCAGATTGGACAATTTATGAATCATTACACGAAGCTTTAAAATACTATAACAATATGAAAAACGACCATGATATAGAGCAAAGTATTTATGATTACATTACAAAATTAAACTTAGATGCTCAATTATTACAGCAGTTACCTGACTTGTTAAGTGGTGGACAATTACAACGTTTTAATGTTATGCGAACTTTATTAGCACAACCAGAAATTTTAATTTGTGATGAAATTACGTCTAATTTAGATGTCATAGCAGAACAAAATGTTATTGATATATTAAAACAACAAGATGTCTTGAATGTAGTTAACCTCATTATTATTTCGCACGATTTATCTGTGTTACAGCGAACAGTAGAACGTATTATAGTCTTGAAAGATGGGGTCATTGTTGATGATTTTACAACAGCTCAATTATTTAACAGCGATCGTCATCCATATACTAAGGAATTAATCGCAACATTTAATTAACTAACTGTAAGATTAGAGCACTATAATTTAACTATTTTTGTGTTAAGAATTTTTACTTTTATAATGTTTAAGCCAAATTAGCAAAACAGCACAAAATAAGAATGAACATTGCATTCTTATTTTGTGCTGTTTTTTATTTGATAGAAGTATTTTAGTAAGGAACCAATTAAGTAATATGTCGGAACAAGAAGTTAGACAAGCGTATTTAATTTCATTAATTGAACAACGAGAAATGGCACATTTATATGGATTAGAGGAAGAATTTGATGATTTTTGGTAGAGAAACATTCACACTTCTACAAATCGTTATTATTTCGATTTAATCCCGCTATTCGTGTCTAATTCGATTAATGGCCTATTATCAAATTCGCTGAATGATATATCTTTGAGATTAAAATTTTATATAAAACTAAGTATTTTATGAGCAAGTTCTTGTGTATCATTACTTAGATGTTGAATTATTGGCATGTCAATGATTATCGACGTGTCATGTGGTGATGGGCCTACAATATAACCTTGGCTAGCATGTTGTAACATAACTATATCATTATGGTCATTACCAAATGCTATATAATCAACATTTTGTCCATAAATATATTGCAAAGCCGTGTATTTATTAATATCTTTAGCTGTAATATCAATGTTTAATTCGTTACTATGGTTAATGATTTCTAGATGATTTTGATATTGAGTTAATTCTTTTTGAATTGCGGCGATTGCTGTTGGTTCTACATTTAATAAAATCACTTTAATTGGTGCTGATATTTGAGACATTGAGATACAATGAGCCAGCTTATGTGGATCTAAACGCTCATAAATCGCATTGTCAGCGCCTATATGTGCTGCATAATTCCAGTCATCATCAATGATATAATCTAAGTTATATTTTGTAATGATAGTTATAAGATATTGATACATTTGATGACTTATTGGTCTGATAACTTGAATATGTTGTTGATGTGAATACATAGCGCCATTTGCACCAATTAACGTATGATTATGAAATTCAGCTGGTAAAACTGGTAACAAATCACGTATTGGTCTAGCAGATGCAAAAATAAGTTCATGACCATGTTGTTGCAATTGTTTTAAACTGTTAATAATTGTTGCATCAATACATTGACCATTGAAACATAATGTACCATCGATATCAAAAACAAATTTCATCAAATCACTCCAAAATTAATTTGACTATGATTATACCATAATAGGTGAGCATATATAATAAGAGAAAGCCATATAAGCTACCTTTTTAGTTGAATATATAACTTCCTATAATATATATTATGTAAACTAAAATATTGAAAATAAGGTCTAGTCACATATAGTTACTATCATTATATTAATACCATTTTGACATATATTTATAGATCTGTTCATAACTTTCGTTTAGATTGCTATAGTCACATAATTTGAAAATCTAATCACCTGAGATAGAATTTATGCACAACTTATCATTTCAAATTTTATATTGCTATCATTTAATGAACTCACTATAGTTTAAGTTGAACATATGTGTGTTAACAATAATATAATTGTATAGAAAATGCGTAAATTAAATGCAACTTATCTAAATTTACTCCATATTTTTAAGACAACAATTTATAATAATTAAATTAAAAATTTCTCATGTTTGATTTATTGTGAAATGTTTAACATATGCTAATATATATTGTGTAAGATGCAATATGAATTAATAATAGTATCAACTTTGTTAATTTAGAAACAAAAAGCACTTAAGGCATATTAACCATAAGTGCTTAAAATCGTAAATTATTTTTTCAATTTTTGACGAAGGCGGTTTAAAGTCGTGAACAACCAATATTTAACTTTATGAATAGGTTTATAGAAATCCCCTATTAATTCTTCAATTTGAACATTGAAACCACGTTTAAAGCGATAAACACCGTAATCTTCACTATTCTCCGTGAAATCTCCGGATAAACCATAAAAATTGTAGCGGTCATAACCATTGTCAAAGCAATAATTAATCATGAACCAATGCATCATATAAGGTCCCATATATTGATTGTATTTTTCTGAAGAACCACCTGAGAAGTAATTTACTTCATAGGCATTAGCAAAATAGACACCAGAAGCAAGGTTTAAAATTGATCCGTCAGTTTTTCTAAGTTCACTGGCATGCAATAGTTCTTTTTTATCATGATCTATTTGCTTATCTAATTCTGTAATTTTTTTAATTTGCTTATCCGTTTTGTTTTCTTTAGCCATCATATCATCTCGACGATTTTCTTTGTCATTTAAATCATTTTGTAATTGTAAGACATAATCGTCTAAATCAATATATGCTAATGGCACTAAGATTTTATCACCATAAGTATCAACAAAATTATAGAAATAATCATCAGTTTTTGATACGAAGCCAGTACGTTCTTCAGTTTCACGATATAAGTCTAAGAAGATATTAAATTCATCTCTTGCTAAAAATCTTACTTTAACCCCGTAGTTTATCGCTTTATTTATATTTCTCTTACGTTGACTATCAAATTCTTTCTTCAATGTAGCAGGTGTTTTACCTTCTAAATTTAATACGCCCATCCATCTAACCTGACTGGAAGTATCATAAGTAGTAGTAAATCCATGGTGTTCATATCCATGAGACTTAAATAAGTTTACTAAAGCATCATTTTTTTCGCTGTCAGGGAAAGGAACAACATCTTTATCGTATCGTTGATAAATCCAATAAGGATCCATTTTGACATATAAACATTGATGTTGATGTAAATATTTTTCTAATTCTTTTAAATAAAAGTCCACCAAACCTAAATCAGAATAGTCCATAACAGGGCCACGATTTGAATAATAAACATAACTTCCCATTGTAGGAATTTTAGAGAAAAGGCTCGCTGCGATTACTTTGTTATTATCATCTTTAATACCTAATAATACGACCTCAAAGCCATCATTTTCACGCGTTGCAATATTTTCCTTCACTTGAAAATAGTGACTTTCTAATGATGGATTTTGAACAAAGTTGTCAAATTCAGTAACGGTTAACTCTGTAAATTTCATTTTGGTTAATTCCTCTCCTATAAAATTCTATCTTTAATTCTTTTAAGTCCATTATATAAAGCATACATAGGTTTGTTTATTGGTTTAATAAAATCGCCGACATATTCGATAATTTCAGCATTGTAACCTTTTTTAAATTTAACTACCCCTGCGTCTTCAGCATCTTCAGTAAAACGACCACTGACACCATAGAAGTTATAGCGATCAATACCATGGTCTAAAGCGTAATTTATCATTTCCCATTGTACTGCATAACTTCCTGCAAAATGTCTAAATTCATTTGCAGTACCGCCAGCATAATACACAACTTCAAATGGGTTGATAATGAAGAAACCAGCTGAAATTGGTAATTCATTTCCATGCTCTTGCTGTAATCGTTTAGCTTCATCGATTTTTTGTTGGTTGGCATCTAGTTGTTGTTGCAAGTTATCTCTTTTATTATAAGCTTTTTTATTATCTGGATGTTTGTCAATATCTTTTAATGCTTTATTAATATCTTTAGTTAATGTTTCACGTTCATTGTTAAGTTCAATGAGATAGTCATTAAAATCAATATATGCCAAGGGAACTAATGCACGACCTTTATAATACTTGAGTCGATTATAATAGAACGAATCAGCTCTATCAGCAAAATCTTTAGTTTCTGAAGTATCTTCCATAAATGATCTGAAAATAGGTAATTCGTCTTCAGTTAAAAATTTAACTTTTACACCGTTCTTTTTAACTTTTTTAGTATTTCTCTTTCTTAAACTATCCATGCCTTTCAAAACATCATTAGCCGTTTTATCTGTTAAATCAAGTACTGAATGATATCTAATCTGTAAGACATCATCAAACCCTTTATGGAATCCTGTATGATTGAAACCAAGTTGATTCATTTTATCAAAGAACCAATCATTTCCTGCATTAGCAATTAGTTCACCATCATGATTTAAGTATTGATAAGGTAAGTAAGGATCAACGTGTAAATATAAACCATGATGATTTTTAACATATTTTGATAATTCATTAAAAAAGAAATGTACTAATTCTTTATTATCAAAATCAATAACTGGTCCACGATTTGAATAAAAATATTTAAATATTTTTAACACTGGTACAGCAGTAAGCATACAAGCTGCAATGACTTCATTGTTGTTGTTCTTAATCCCTACTAAATGTGTCTCTTTACCTTCAGCAACCTTTAATTCATAATTTTCTACCATTTGGGTAAAGTGACTATATGGCATATTATCAGTAAAATCGCCAAATTCTTTAGCAGTTAAATTTGTAAACTTCATATTCATTACTCCTATATTTATCTCGCATAATTTATATTCATTTCCACTCAAAAATATATCTATCTCTTATTTAAAAAATAACTTAGATGATAATATATCTAATCTAAATTATTATACAATAGATAAAGTCAAAACTAAAATATTAGCTCATATAATTGCATATGTTTTATCAGTTATAGCAAACATTTTAAATGCTAACGACAAAAAGTAATATAGGCTATCAATTCACCCATATTACTTGAATAATACATTTATATTTTACCATTTTAAGACGTCTTGAAACTAATTATTAGTATTTAAAACATTAGCAATATCATTTAAATAGTTGATGATTTCTTGCTGCGACTGTTCCTCAAACCTTTTAACAATTTCACTTCCGATGACTACACCGTCTGCCACATCTATAATATCTTTGACATGTTCCACTGTTTTAATTCCAAATCCTGCTACTACAGGTACTTTAGCTTGTTCTTTGATGTTTTTAATTTTTTGTTTCAGTTTTGGATGGAATTTACCATCAGAACCAGTTATGGCATTCATTGTCACTGTGTATATAAATCCTTCAGCTTTATTAATAATGTTAGACATACGTTCTTTATCAGTAGTCATGGCGACTAAAGATATGATTTTAATATTTAAATCACTATAATGCTGTCGTAATTGTTCAGTTAATTCAAATGGTAAATCAGGAATAATAAGTCCATAAACACCAGCTTGTTGACATTTTTTCATAAATGCAGCTTCGCCATAATTACAAATAATATTATAATATGTCATTAAAACGTATTTAGCTGTAATTTCTTTTTTATGTTGCTCTAATTTTTCAAATATATAATTTATTGTGACACCTTCTTTTATGGCTTGTTGACCAGCTTCCATGATAATAGGACCATCTGCTACCGGATCTGAAAAAGGAACACCTATTTCGATTATATCTGCACCATTATCGCTTAACAGCTTAGCGTGATGAATGAAATTTTTAGTTGCCATAATGTAAGGGATAAATAATTTAGCCATGTTGAACACCTCTTTGTTCAGTATATTTACGAATCGTTTCCATATCTTTGTCACCACGTCCAGAAATAGTTACAACAATTATTTTATCTTTTGACAATGTAGGTGCTAATTCTTCAACATAACTTAAGGCATGTGCGCTTTCGATTGCTGGTATTATCCCTTCATGCTTAGTAAAGTTAATTAAAGCATCCATGGCTTGTTGATCGCTAGCATTTTTATAACTGACACGACCAATATCATTATAGTATGAATGCTCTGGACCTATACCAGGATAATCCAATCCTGCTGAAATAGAATGTGCTAATTGTACTTGACCATCGTCATCCTGAATAAGATACATTTTCGAACCATGTAATACACCAGGTTTGCCTTTACCGATAGCTAAAGCATGTTTATTAGTATTCTCACCTTGACCAGCTGCTTCAACCCCAAACAATGCAACATCGTCTTTAATAAATGGATAAAATGTACCAATAGCATTTGATCCTCCGCCAATGCAGGCTACCACTGCATCTGGCAATCGATTTTCAATAGCTACGATTTGTTCTTTTATTTCATTTCCTATAACACTTTGAAAATCTCTTACCATTGTTGGGAATGGATCAGGTCCTAATGCTGATCCTAATAAATAATGCGTATCATCAACATGACTCACCCAATATTGTAATGCTTTATTTACAGCATCAGATAATGTACCTTGACCATCATCGACTGAGATAACTTTAGCACCTAGTAGCTCCATTCGGAATACATTTAACTGTTGTCTTGCAATATCTTCACTACCCATGAAAACAACCAAATCCATATCAAATAATGCTGCAACAGTTGCACTTGCAACACCATGCTGTCCTGCTCCAGTTTCTGCAACTAATTTATTTTTTCCCATACGCTTCGCTAATAATGCCTGACCTAAAGCATTATTAATTTTATGTGCACCAGTATGATTTAAATCTTCTCTCTTCAAATAGATTTTTGCTCCGCCTAGACTTTCACTATAAGACTTGGCATACGTTAGTGGTGTTTCTCTACCAACATAATTTTTTAAATAATATTGTAATTCTTGTTGAAATGCTGCATCATTTTTAGCTAATTGATATGCCTTTTTTAATTCTATAATTGCGGGCATTAATGTTTCTGGAACGTATTGTCCTCCATATTGGCCGAAAAATCCTAGTTCATCTGCTTCTGTTTGTATATTCTTATTCATTTATAAATCTCCTTTCACTTTATTAACGATATTTGTCATTTTTATAAAATCTTTTTTATGGTTAGTTTCTATACCTGAAGCAATATCATAACCTTGATGTGTAAGATTTAAAGTTGATATCTCGTCGATACTTTGAGCGTCAATTCCGCCAGCTATTAAGTAAGGGATATCAGTGGGTATAGTTTTTAAAATTGTCCAATCATAACTTTTGCCAGTACCTCCATAATCCTTTGAAGGTGTGTCTATAATAAACAAATCAACAATATGCTTATATTCCTTTATTCGTTCACTTAAATTGTTATCAGCAGGTAGAGCTTTTATTATTTTTAATGTTGGAAAGTGATGTTTAACCTTTGTTATCAAATCTAAAGATTTTAAACCGTGGAATTGTACTGTGTTAATATAAGTTTCATTGACAAGTTGCTCAACAGTTGAAAAATCTGGATTAACTACGACTACAGCTTTATCAATTTGTTTGGGTATGATAGATGTTAATTGGGCTATTTGTTGAATCGTTTGATGTCGTTTACTTTTTTCATAATGAATAAAACCTATGGCATCAATAGGTAGTGTTGAGGCATTTTTAACATCTTGTAACGATTGAAATCCACAAAATTTTAATTTCATTATTTTGCTACCTTTCGTATTTTTAATTGAGGTAAAAATTGTTCTAAATGGTCACATCTCATTAAAGCCTCACCGATTAATAATCCATCAATACCACTAGCGATAATTTGCTTAACGTCATCAACACTATGAATACCACTTTCTGAAATATAGTAGTGATTATCTTGTTTATGTTTATTATCAAGAATTAAATTCGTATGATTAACATCTGTCACAAAATGTTTTAAATCACGATTATTAATACCTATAAGTTGTGCATTAATAGCATAAGCTCGTTCTAATTCTAACTGGTCATGTACCTCAACTAGTACTTCTAAATTTAGAGAATGTGCATATTGATAAAGATTTAGCAATTGTTGATCAGTTAAAATATTTACTATAAGTAAAATAATTGATGCCCCTGCTTTTTTAGCTACATCTATTTGAAGCGGATCAATAATAAAATCTTTACATAATACTGGTAAGCGCGTCTGAGTTGTTAAAGTTTGTAATCGTTCAAAACTTCCTGCAAAATAGCGTTCATCAGTTAAAACTGAAATGGCATTAGCACCATATTTTTCATATGCTTGTACTTGTTGATTTAAATCTCGTGTTGGTAAATTATTAACTGTGGGACTTTTTGATTTAATTTCTGCAATAATAGCTAATTCATCACTGTCTTTTATATATGCTATTAGCGAACTTTTATTCTGAATTTTCAAATTTTTTAAACTGTGAAATTTTTCTTGATAATAACCTTCTGCTAATAATTTCTTTTTATAGCTAACAATTTCTTGTAAAATGGTCATTTAAATTCACCTCTTAATTGTTCATATTTTTTAAATGCTTCACCATTATCAATAAGTTGTTGTGCAAGTGTAATACCTGCGGCAATTGAAGTTACTTTCTCGGCGACATAAAGACATAAAGCTGCATTCAAAACAACTACATCACGGCGACAAGATTTATCTGTTCCATTTAAAATATTAAGTGTGATAGCTAAATTTTCTTCTGGACTACCTCCTTTTAAAGCGCTATTTGGTGCGAATGCTATACCAAAGTCTTTAGCATTAAGTTTATAATGCTTAATATGTCCATGTTCATCTAATTCATAAATTAAATTATCTCCAGATAAAGTTGCTTCGTCCATACCATTAGCGCCATGAACAACAATGGCTCTTTTTCTACCGAGATCTTTTATAGTTTGTGCTACTAGTGGTAATTTAGAAGGATCAAATATACCTACCATTTGATATGTTAATTTATATGGATTAATTAATGGTCCGACTAAATTTAATATAGTAGGTTTACCAACCATTTTTCTTACTTCCTGCATATGTTTCATAATGGGATATGATTCAGTTGCACTAACAAATGATAAGTTTGTATTATCAAGTTGTTGTGGTGTATCTTTGACAGAAGTTGTTGTTATTTTCATTTGGTTCAGTAAATCAGAACTTCCTGAATGTGAGGTCACACTTTTATTGCCATGTTTAATAACTTTAACGCTAGCACTGGCTACTATAAATGCTACTGTAGTTGATATATTGAAACTATTTGATTTATCTCCTCCAGTACCACATACACACATGCCACCTTCATAGTAAGGTTGTACAGGATACATTGTTTTAATCAAACTTTTTACTATATAAGTTAGTTCTTGTTGATCGATTGTTCTATTTGAATAGGCATTTAAATAATTATATTTAATTGTTAGTTCCATATCAGGATCTATTAAAATGTCAATAAGTTCTTGAATGTCAGCTTCTTGAAGTTCTGAAGTAGATTTTATTTTTGCTAATAATGTCATGAGTTGTCCCTCTCTTTCACAAAGTTGATAAAATTAGTAATAATTTGTTCGCCATATTCAGTGGCAAATGATTCCGGATGATATTGAATTCCAAAATGTGGTAAATGTTCATGTTCGTATGACTGTATACAATCTTGTGTTTCACCAGTTATAACTAAACATTGTGGGAAATTATTCTTGTTACTTATCAATGAGTGGTACCTCATAATATTAAATTGTTGTGGTAAATTGTGATATAGCACACTTTGATGTAACTTGTGTCGATTTAATATATCTACTTTACCGTGCATTACTTTTTGTCCTTGAATAACTTCACCATCATAAAAACAAGTTAAAGCTTGTGCGCCTAAACATATTCCTAAAATAGGTTTATGTTGGTAAGTATTGATAATCTTTATTAGTTGATCATTATCGAGTGGATGACCTGGTCCTGGTGAAATAATTACACCATCTACTTGTTGATTGAGTACTTCATTATCATCTGGATAAAGTACTGTGACATCGCTCACTTTAGCAACGATATCAACTAAGTTATATGTAAATGAATCATAATTATCTATAATAAGTATCATGGCTCAACCTCCAATAAACTTTTTGCTTTTAATTGTGTCTCTTCTAATTCTTTTTGTGGTATAGAGTCAAAGACAACGCCACATCCTGCTTCTACATTGACAGTTTGCTCATCAATCATCATTGTTCTAATTGCTAAAGCAAAATCTAAATTATGATTGCAATTAATATAACCAACACCACCACTATAGACACCTCGTTTATATGGAAATTGTTCATAAAGTCGTTCAACAGCTCGTAATTTTGGAGCTCCAGATACTGTACCAGTTGGCAGTAGATTAGCAATAACTGTCATAGGAGATAGTTTTGGTTGAAGTGTTGCTTGAACTTCACTAACGATGTGCATCACATGTTGATATTTTTCTATGGTCATTAACTTAGTAATTGCTGATGTGCCAGTTAGACTGACTCTGTGAATATCATTTCTTCCTAAGTCAACTAACATACTATGCTCACTTATTTCTTTTGGATCATTTAGTAACTGATTTACATTTTGCTGATCTTCTTCCGGTGTCAGCCCCCTTTTAATCGTTCCAGCAATCGGGTTCGTCATTACGATACTATTGTCAACACGAACAAAACTTTCAGGTGAACTACCAACAATATGAGGTTGATCAAGGTTTATATAATACATATAAGGACTCGGATTTTGTCTTTTTAATTTTTGATATAGTTGAAATGAAAACTGATCTAACTGTTGTTTTTGTTGATGTTGATAGCTATAAATCCTTGATGGAACAATTTGAAACATGTCACCTTGTGTAATTTTCTCTTTATAGTATTTGATAATATTGATGAATTGCTGGTCTGGTATATTCACTTTTACATCTTTTTCAAAGTTCATAATAGTTGGTAAATCTTGAAATGGCTTAATTGCTTTGAGTTGTTCAATGGCTTGATCAACCTTTAGCTTAAGTGAATAATCATTAACCTTTGAGAACTGATTTGTAGCTATCACATATAGTTCATCTTTATAATGATCAAAAACATACACTTGTTCGACCATATATAATCTAACATCATGTTGTTTATGATCTGGTAATTCAATATCTTGCAATTTTTTGAATTCATGTCTTACCAAGTCAAAACTACAAGTTCCAACATAACCTGATATAAAAGGCAGTTGCTGTAATTCTAAATCTATTATTTTATGGTAATCTTCATTAATCAATTCTTTTAAGTAGTTATATGGGTTATGTCTAATCATTAGATTTTTTTCGTTTGTTTTAATGTTTAATTCATAATTATCTAGCGTTATCGTGCCATAGACATCAAATATAACGATTGAATAACGACCTTTTGTTTGTTGCTGATTTGTACTTTCTAAAATAATTTTCTTCGATTTTAATTGCGCAAGAACTTCTGGTGTTACATTAGCTTTAATTTTTTTATAACAAATTTTCATATTCTTCCTCCTTCCAATAAAAAAAGCGCCCTTATATATAAAATATAAAGGACGCTGCCGCGTGGTACCACCTAAATTAACTGAATATTCAAATTTTTTCCAGTTCACTTTATTAGCTATTTTCTTGTTACTACACAAAACCCAATTTCATTAATATTAGTGTTAGTTTGCATCACCCACTAACTTTCTTTTTGCTACGATAATATTAATTACTACATTTTGTTGAATTAAAAAGGCACCACAGAAACGCATGACTTATATAAGGACGCGTTACCGTGGTGCCACCTTAGTTAACATAATTAATGTTCACTTTAAATTTTATTCTATTGTATTCTAAAGTCCAATTCACTATATATGTTGTGTTGATTTGCATCATCCATCAACTTTCTACTTGCTACAAGTCATATATGCTACTAACTTCTTTAGAACTTTATTAAGTTATCTTATATTGCAGTATAATACAGATTTCAGATTATTTTGTCAATAACTATTTTAAAATTATTCTATTGGAGATAAGCAATATGCATATAATAATTGCTCTGTTGCTTTTATAGAGTCAATATGTGTTCGTTCCATTGCATGAGACGATTCAATTCCAGCCCCAAATAGGCCATGCTTAATATCTGCTCCAGCTTTTAAAGCGGCTGATGCATCAGAAGTATAATACGGATAAATATCTAACTTATATGGTATATCGTTTATCTTACATAGGTTTACTAAATGTGATTTTAAGTGTTTATTATAAGGACCAGATGCATCTTTAGCACAAATTGATACAGTGTATTCATCTGATGTTTGACCATCACCTAACGCTCCCATATCTAAAGCAATAAATTCCTTGATTTTAGGAGATATTGAGGCATTAGCTCCATATCCAATTTCTTCATTGTTAGAAATATAAAATTGTGTTGTATGAGGCAATTGAATTTGATTAGCTTTTAATTTTTGTAATAAATGTAAGATCATCGCTACACTAGCTTTATCGTCTAAATGTCTTGATTTAATAAATCCTGATGGTGTAATGACTGTGCGTGGATCAAAATTTATGAAATCCCCTACTTCAATCCCTAATTGTTTTGTTTCTTGGTCAGAAGTTGTAACTTCATCTATTCGGATTTCCATATGTTCTTTATCTCGTGGGATCTCATAATTATTTCTATATACATGTACACTCGTTTCATGTAAACAGATTGTTCCAGTATATATTTGACCACTTTCTGTTGTTATTTCGCAATATTCCCCTTCAATTGCATTGTAAGTAAATCCACCTATTAATTCTATTGCAAGTCGACCATCTTCTTTTATCTCTTTGACCATTGCTCCTAAAGTATCGACATGTGCAGTGATACATCGTTGTAAGTCATTATTTTGACCATCTACTTGAATAATTAAAGCACCTTTATTGGTAATTGTTGTTTGATAACCAAGTTCTTGTGCATAATCTTTAACATAATTAATAGCTTCATCTGTATCACCTGAAGGACTATTTATTTCAGTGAGTGTTTTTATAGTTTCTAGAATTTCTGACATACCATTATCCCTCTCCATCAAATTGATAATATTATTGTAGTTTATTTTAGCTATTTATTCTAATAAATATAGTTATATTATTTTCTATTGCACTCAGTTATCAGCTCATTTACAATATTATTATTCTGAAAATTTTGAAACTAGGTGATTTTTATGACAACCGTACTATTTGTTGGTTTAGGATTAATTGGTGGTAGCTTAGCTAGCAATCTAAAATATCATAATCCAAATATTAACATTATTGCATTTGATAAAGACCCATCTCAACTAGAAAAAGCAATATCAATTGGTATTATTGATGAAAAGTATCAAAATTATGAAGATGCAGTATCTAAAGCTGATATTATTGTGTATGCTACTCCTGTAACTATTACCAAACAATACTTATTAAATTTAGTTAATTTAAATACTAAATCTGGTCTTATCGTTACAGATACTGGTAGTACTAAAGCTGATATACAGCAATTAGAACATACATTACTACAACATGGTATTCATCTTGTCGGAGGCCATCCTATGGCTGGTAGTCACAAATCTGGTGTTCTTAATGCAAAAAAACATTTATTCGAAAATGCATACTTCATTTTAGTTTATGATGATGTTGCTAATAAACAAGCTGCTGATTACTTAAAACAATTGTTTAGTCCTACTTTAGCTAAGTTTATTTTAACCAATGCTAAAGAACACGATCTAGTTACTAGTGTTATTAGTCATTTACCTCATATCGTAGCTTCAAGTTTAGTGCATTTAAGTGAACAAAACGGGCATGAACATGACCTTGTTGCTAAACTTGCAGCTGGCGGCTTTAGAGATATTACACGTATAGCTAGTAGTAACGCAGAAATGTGGAAAGATATCACTTTAAGTAATCAAAAATTCATCTTGGAGATGCTCAAACAGTTAAAAGATCAATTCACAGCAATTGAAGAAATGATTAAAAGTAATAATGCTGACCAATTATTTGAGTTCTTTGCTCAGGCAAAAGCTTATAGAGACGCTTTACCTGTTAGACAACTAGGTGGACTTACTACAGGGTATGATCTATATGTTGATATTCCGGATAAACCGGGTATGATAAGTAAAGTTACTCATACATTAAGTTTACATAACATATCTATAAGCAACTTGAAAATATTAGAAGTTCGTGAAGATATTTATGGTGCTTTACAAATTAGCTTTAAAACTCCAGATGATCGTCAACGTGGTTTAGAAGCATTGAATGATTTCGATTGTTATATTCAATAAAATGTATCTAGTAGTATAAAAATACATGCTTGAACAACTAATATAACTATGCCATACCAAAACTGACTAGAGTTGTAAGATGTTAATTTATCCCCCTTACAACTCAGACAGTTATTACTAAATATTTATTGTCTTTATTACAATCTTTAAATTATATCCTGAATTTTCATAATAATATAGCTACATTTTATGCCCTGCCATTAACCCTAATCTACCATGTTTAGTACCAGCATCAGTAAATGACACTGCTTTAGAAACTATTCCTTTACCATATTTTAAATGTAACTGATCAATAGTTTTGGCTAAACATTCTTCTCTCTTTCTCTGGTATTCATCTTCAAATAAGTTTAGTTGTCGTTCGTCTTCATTAATAAACTGGCTTAAGGACACACTTAGTGTACGGTATAGTGCTTTATGATCACAAAGTTGCTCAGCAAAGTAATTGACCACTTTGATAATATCACTTTCTAAATTCGTCGGATCTTTTAGTGTATATTGTTTATGAACGCCTCCTTCATCGTTATAACCAAATGAAAAATGAATCGTTCTTGCCAATTTTTTTCTTGCTCTAACTCTACTAGCAACATCCTCTATTAATTCCTGCATCACAATTTTAGCTTCATTAAATTGATAATCTCTCATTAATATTTGACTCTTACAAATAGATGGATTGCTAATTTTGTATTTATCACGTACTTTACTATGGTCAATACCGTTTGCATGCAAATGCATATCAATACCTATAATTCCAAAATCCCTTTTTAGAAATTGATATGGATACTTGGCTAAGTCTCCAATACTAAAAATGCCTTTTTTATTCAACTTACGTTCAGTTTTTTTATTTATTCCCCAGAAAGTACTTAATGGCTGAATTGGCCATAATTTAGTTGGTACATCTTGATACCTCCATTCTGCAATACCATTTGTTGTATGTTTAGCATCAATATCCATAGCAACTTTACTCAACAACATATTAGACCCAATGCCAACTGTACAATGAATACCAGTTTCTTCATAAATTTCATATTTTAATCTTTCACAAAAAGCTTGTACCGTTGAATTAAATCTATGGTAACTATCTGTAACATCCATAAAAAACTCGTCAATACTATATTGATGTAAATCTTCAGGTGCAATATAACGTAAAGCAATTTTAGAAATTGCAACAGAAATATTAAGATATTGTCGCATACTAGGATTAATAATATAAATATCATTTCTATGTGGTATTTCAAACAGTCTAGATCCTGTTTTAACTCCTAATTCTTTTAATTTTGGTGTTGCAGCTAACACAACTGATCCTTGCCTTTTCGTATCAGCGACAACAGCTAACTTTGTTGTTAATGGATCTAATCCCTTTTCAATGCAAGATACACTAGCAAAGAAGCTTTTCTGATCAATACAAAGTATATCTCTATCTTCTAACAAATGATAATCGTACATCGTTATTCCTCCCTCATATACAAATATTATATACGAACAAATGTTCTATTTCAATACTAATAAGAACAATCGTTCGTTTTTGTTATTTTATGTATTTCTACTATTAAAATGTTATACTCTAAGTAATTAAATTTAGGAGGTTTGGAATATGCCAATTATCAATGTTAAATTATTAGAAGGTCGCTCTGATGACCAATTAAAAAACTTAGTTAGTGAAGTGACGAATGCCGTAGAAAAAACTACAGGTGCTAATAGAGAAGCTATCCATGTAGTAATCGAAGAAATGCAACCAAATCATTATGGTGTTGCTGGCGTTAGAAAATCTGATCAATAATAGTAATATCTACTTGATCCTGGGACATAAAGCATACTTTACTTAATATTATGCACCTGTCAGCAACTATCGGCTTATTAAATGTTAAAAATCAATGTTTTATAAGTCTACTTAGACTTGTCGGAGTGGACAGAAGCTGTTATCAAAAATTTTAAAGGATTACAGTACGAGTATCTACGCATAGTTTTTGGAAAAATTTTTTGTTGTTCCATTCTCAATCTATCGTGCACTAACATAATAAATAGCCTTCAAATGAACTGTAATAAGTTTCATCTGAAGGCTATTTTATTTAGTAGTTATAGTTATTCTTTTGATAAAAATTCTTTAATCGCTTTTTTATTAGTATCTTTATCTATTTTTAGCGCACTACCATCTGTATTGGTATTAAGATCTTCATATGAATTTTTAATAGGAACTGTTAACGATTTAACATCTTTATCACCACGAACGCCAAAACTTAAACCAGTTTGGAAAATTGCTGAGTTTGGCATACTAGTATTAACATAACCTCTTAAAATACCTGCAACTTTTGGTAATTTAACAACTGTTCTGAAATTGACCAATTCTTTTCGTAATGTCTGCATAACTTGTTGTTGACGTCTTACTCGACCAAAATCACCTTCTGGGTCATGACGGAACCTAGCATAACCCAATAATTCTTTACCATTCAAGTTATGTTGTCCTTTTTTTAATGACACACCAATATTTTTAGACATGTCTTTTTCAACATTAATTGGCACACCATTTGGCATTAATTCATCAATCATTTTTTCAAAACCTGTAAAATCAACTACAGCATAATATTCTGGATTAATACCTAAGTTTTTATCTAATGTTTTACGAAGTAATTCAGGACCACCTAAAGTATATGCTGAATTAATCTTATGTTGACCATATCCAGGTATATCAGCATAGATATCTCTCATGACAGACATCATTTTCATTTTTTTATTAATATAATCATATTGAACAACCATGATAGAATCTGTTCTAGATTGACCACCTTGTGCTTTATCTGCACCTAAAACGAGAATAGAAATCTTACCATCATTTTTAACTGGCCCATTAAATTGATGAACCTTAGTATCTTTAGCATGTTTTTCTGCGTATTCGATACCACTGTTATAACTATGTATAACATATACAATTAAAGCAATTAATATAACTACAATAATTAAAATAATGATAGGCAACTTTCTAACTTTCTTTTTCTTAGTTCTTCTAGACGTTAGATTATTTTGTTCATCTTGACGTCTATATTCATTATCATTATTCTCTTTTTCCATATTTACCTACCTTATATCTTCAAAAATATATTCGTGTGTACTATAATTATCATATATAAACGTTATACAAAAATAATTCAAAATGCAAGTGATTTCTTAACAAATAGTACTAAGGTCTAATGAAAGGTTGTCAAAAATGAATATAAATACAGCTTATTTTGCCGGAGGATGCTTTTGGTGTATGACGAAACCATTTGACACATTTGATGGCATCGAACAAGTCACATCTGGTTATATGGGTGGTCATCTAGAGAACCCTTCATATGAAGACGTTAAATCAGGCACAAGTGGTCATTATGAAACAGTTGAAATTGAATACGATGTTGCTTTATTTTCTTATAACAAGTTGTTAGAAGTATTCTTCTCTGTTATTGACCCCTTAGATCCAGACGGTCAATTCCAAGATCGTGGTCCACAATATCAAACTGCTATCTTTTATACTAATGAACATCAAAAAGAACTTGCTGAACAATATATTGACAAGTTAAAGCACACTATAGACGCAGATAAAGCAATTGCTACTAAGATTTTACCAGCTAGTACATTCTATAAAGCTGAAGAATATCATCAAGATTTCTATAAGAAAAACCCTGAACGTTATGCTCAAGAACAACAAGATAGACAAAACTATAAATCTCAAAACTAAATGTAAATATCACACAATATGACATTACCCTTAAAGTTAATTCAGTTACCTATAACTTTAAGGGTATCTTATTTGCGATAAAAATACCCATATACAAAGTTGGTTCAGACATAGTGATTGTCGTCGCCCTCATGTATATGGGTTATTAATTATTTATGTCGAATAACTCTCATTACTTTAGATAATGATTGCCATAATGAGCTATCTTTACGATAAACTAAGAAACGTGGTTCCCAGTTCGGATTATATTTCGCTTTATATTTACGTAATCCTTGGAATCTATAGAGACCATTAAAATGTTCAAATACTCTACCAGCTAATCGCTCTCTTAAATAAGAATAATGTAATTGACCAACGTTAGATAAAGTAGCCATTCCCATATTGAATTTCTTATACCCTTGTTCCTTACTCCACAATAGCATGTGCAAGTATAAACCATCCATTAATGGTAGGTCTAATTCTGGCAACCATCTGATAAGATCTACTGAAATTGCATCATTGAAATACGTAGGCATTAAACTACAAAAAGCAATAATTTCTTGATTTTCATTACGCATAACTCCAACAGGTGCTTTTGACAAATATTCCTCAGTAAATTGTCCAACAGAGAAATGCATTTCATTTCTTTTGCCTAACCATAAATCACTAACATGTTGTAATTCAGTTAAACATTCTGCTGAATATGGTGGCTCAATAATTTCAAATGTAATATTTAAATCTTCAAATTTATTTAATGTTGCTCTAAAGCCACGACGTTTTTTACCTGACGTAGAAAATTGAGTTAAATCAATGATTGCTTCTTCGCCCAATTTAAAGAATTGATTACCAAAATTATGATATAAAGGCATGTGTTGATCGGTTACTTGATAGAAAATAACATCATAACCAAGATATTCAGCATAATTGTAAAAGCTTTCCAATAACTCTTCAAACACTGTTTCATCGCCGATAGGATCACCTAAAACAACTAATGCACTCGCTTTATAACGATACATTAAAAATGCTGTCTTTTGTTCATTAGTAAAATACTTTTTATCACCACTATATATTAAGTGACTTAAGTAATTTCCACCATAATTATCAATAATTGTTTCACAGTCTTCCACTTTAGCAGATATGCCAACTTTGTTAAATTGGTAATCAAATAACCAAGCAATGATACCAACAATAATCGCTATTATTAAGATAGTTATCCAGAAGTAATAGCGTAATAACGATGTAGCTACTTCAATATGATACACATCTAAAGCATACAAAGTTCCAGCAATAAAGGCATGGTTAATAAATAACACGAATGCGCTGAAAATAACCGTACCAACTAATTTTCTAATTCTGAATGGTCGCTTTAAAACCCTCGTTCTTCTGAAAGCAAAAATAAGTAAAGCAAAGACGATAATTAACCAAGCAATTAAAATATATGATGCATAAGTATATATCGTAGCACCAATAATTAATAAAATAGATATCATCGCAAAAATAATTGCCCTTCTACTTTGTTTATATATCCCATATACATTAACTAAAAGTAATAAACAGGCACTCGTATGAATTGCTAACGTAATATAATAGGCGAGATGTTCACCATCATATAAGCCATCATAGACAATGGTTAGATTATTGACGAAGAAAATCATACTAGTGAAAAACACTAAAATTGCTAATGATAAGGCAGGAATCTTAGCAACAACATCTTTTTGGTATGACATTAAAAATGACGTAACATCTTTTGCTGGAATAAAATATTTTGACCCTTCAAGATAATTTTTAGCAGACTTACCAAATTCGAATGATGATAAAATCAACGCTATAATTACTGGTACAAAATAATAAGCAAAACGATACAATAGTAACATTAATAACGCTTTTTCTTCTGGTACACCTAATGTTTTGAAACCTAATAACATAATTAAATCAAATGCACCAAAACCTCCAGGAATAAAACTAACTAAACCGGATAAAGCAGCAATAATAAAGATTGCAATGAAAGCCATAAATGATACGTGTGTATGTACAATAACAGCACTAAAGTATAATACTATTGCCGCAGCTAACCATTCGACACATGATACTAATGTACAATATAAACCAACAAATCTATTATTACGATCAGGTGGCTTAACCATAGTATAAATAATAAATATAGGCAAAAAGGCTGAAACTATATATAACACCCATCTAACCCATGAAATTTTATCTATGATCATCGTCGCATCAAAAACATGGAAAACTACTAACAACGACAGCAAGCTAAGTCCTGTTAACATTGATATTAGAACGAACGATATGTAATGAACTAATTTCTTTCTATCTTCTGTATAGTTTTTATAAATCATCGCTCTAACGCCAGCACCTATAAAGCCTCCAAACCCTACAATTGCATTTAAAGCATTAATAATGTAACTGACTCTAAGTAATTTTCCAATTGGGATGTTCATTTTTAAAGCTTTAGCTAAAATAACATCATACATAGATAATAAAATTAGTGAGGCACCACCGGCAATAAATAAAAGGACTAGAGATAGTCTATTAATCTTACTAAATTCAAATAATGTTTCTTTAAAGTTTATTCCTGATAATTCTCTATATAAAGTAATCACTACAAAAATAAATAATGCAGTAGCAAAAGTAATTTTCAGGATAGAAAACAGTTTATTTTTTACTTCTTGTTTCATCTTTTCACATCAATTCTACAAAATTCTAGTATATTTCAAAATATATCATACCATATACCTCATTATCACATCATTTCTCTCTGATTTATATAACATTTTTGTAATATGCTTTTATAAATATGTAGACTTTAGTAATTCTGACTCTCAAAAGTTCCCAACTTTGTTATCAAACACTAAAAAAGTCACCAACTAAAACATTCAGTTGATGACTATGTTAATATTATTCAAGAATTTTATTACTTTCTTTAATATCGTACTCACCAACATCATTACCATAATAACGATTATAACGACGTTTAAATAATAAGAATAAATGAGTAACTAATACTTTCAATATAGCATATCCTGGTATACCTAAAATAACACCTACGATACCTAATAATTTACCAGCGCATAACAAGATAAATATAATCGTTAATGGGTGGATTTTCAGTGTTTTCCCCATTATATTAGGTGAAATAAAATGTCCTTCAAAGAATTGTACTAAGGTCCATACTATTGCTAATTTTAACAACATCCATGGAGAAGTAATCACAGCAATAATAATTGCTGGTGATATAGCAATAGTTGGTCCAAGATATGGGACAACACTTGTTACGGCAGCAATACTTGCTAATACAAGACTATATTTCAGTCCGATAATAGAATAACCGATAAATAATAAAATACCTATACAAAATGACACAATAATTTGTCCTTGAATATATGAACCAACTTGTACACTCATTTTTTCAAGTAAATCATGAAAATCATTTCTAAATTTAGGTGGCATGATTTTAGTTGTAAAGTCTTTAAAATGATGCCCATCTTTTAACATAAAGAATAATACAAAAGGAGTTGTTGCAATAACAACACCGATATTTGCAATTGTTTCAGCAAATGACGCTATTTTCGAACCAAAACCATCAGTATATTCAGAAATCATTGAAGGTAATTTTTTAGGCAAGCTATTCAACCAGTCATTAACTTGACTATAGTATGCTGAAAACATAGTATTATTCATAATTTTATCAAAAGAGTTAATTACTTTTTCAAGATAATGAGGTGAATTTTGAACCAAACTATCTATTTGAGAACCAATAACAGGTATCAATAAATTAACTATTAATGTAATAACACCAACAACTGCTAAATAAATTATTGTTATACCTGCAATTCTTGGAATTCTATAGCGTTCCATCAAATTCACTATAGGATTTAATAGATAAAAGAGAATTAAAGATACAATAATAGGCGCTGCAATTGTTTTAAAAATAATGATAAAAGGTTCAAATACATAAGAAACTTTATCAAAGATAAAAATCACAATACCTAATAAAACTAACGCAATTAATGAAAATACTAAATCATTACCTCCAATAAATTTCATGTATCGTGATTCAGTAAATTTCAATAAATTTTTTCTTGTTACTTTGTCATTTTCATTCAATGATATAAACACCACCACTACTAAAGTTTATAATTAATTTAATATTTCAAAATATTGATATAAAATTTGCTAATAATTATCATACCACATAATTAAGTTTTAAAAACACTTAAATTTTGCTTTTAATGAAACATTAACTCCGCTTTATATTCCCTTCAAAATGATGAATATGCAAAGTTAAATAAATTATTTCAGAGTCGCTAATATGAACATCAAATTGTTTTTGAATCATAGTCAAAATTTTAAATGCTGTATTGTAGCAAATGGGATAATGATTCTTTATCATTTTTATGAAATCATCTTGTGCATGTACATATTCTTGTTTTTTTAAGCGTCGAATTAAAAACTGTACATGCCTTATAAAACGCTGGTATTGAAGTGATTGCTTATCTACAACAGTATTTAAATCACTTTCAATAATTTTAATACTTCTATTCATAATATCATTCATCAACGTCATTTCTCGCATTGATAAATCTTCAGTATTAGATGCAATATGTAAAGCGATAAAACCCACTTCATCTTCAGGGAAATTAACATCTAGATCAACATTCAACTTATCTATAACTTGTTGCGCTATTTGATAAGCTTCACTATATAGTTGTTTGGTTTCCATCGCAAATGGATTTGCAATAATTTGATTTTGCTTTAACCGCTTATACGCAAAAATAATATGATCAGTTAGAGAAACTACCAATTGCTTAGCATCTACATTGATCGATGTATTAGAAATAAAATTTAATGATTCAATAATAACTTGTAATACATCATCATCAGCAATTTCAACTAAAGTTTTATAATGTTCTTTTTGTTGTTCACTCTCTAAAGTATAAATTTTATCTATAGTAATAAGGTCATTGTTCAAGATCATTCCCTCTTTTTTATTGAAACCAATGCCTTTGCCAATTAATATTACTTCTTGATTATCTTTCGTACATATAACGACATTATTATTTAAAGCTTTTGATACTTTATATACTCCCATTAACATCACCTATTTTTCCTTTTTAAATTATATCTTGTATAGCAACATGTTAAAAGTATTAAACCTTGTAAAGCTAAACTATTCACATACAAAATAACTATAATGTCAAAATATAGTTTATTAGTATAAAATAATGTATTTAAAATTGAAATAGTTGGCATGATTTTATCGATAAGTTCAAAAATGCAAGTTAGGCAGTAGCTAGTAAAGATTATAAATCTAATTAATTTTAAAGGATTACAATTGATTGCTATAATAAAAGTTTACAGTTTATTACTTCATAATAAACTGCATAAGATTTTCTAGCTATCAAGATAGTAGAAACTCTAACAATTGCATAGGGACCCAACACAGAAAAACTGGTTCTCAGTTTTTTCGTGCAATGCAGGTTGGGCAGGATCTAGTAAAGATTATAAATCTAACTAATTTTAAAGGATTACAATTGATTGCTATAACAAAGGTTTACAGTTTATTACTTCATAATAAACTGCATAAGATTTTCTAGCTATCAAGATAGTAGAAACTCTAACAATTGCATAGGGACCCAACACAGAAAAACTGGTTCTCAGTTTTTTCGTGCAATGCAAGTTGGGCAAGAGCTAGTAAAGATTATAAATCTAACTAATTTTAAAGGATTACAATTGATTGCTATAACAAAGGTTTACAGTTTATTACTTCATAATAAACTGCATAAGAGTTTCTAGCTATCAAGATAGTAGAAACTCTAACAATTGCATTGGGACCCAACACAGAAAAACTGGTTCTCAGTTTTTTCGTGCAATGCAAGTTGGGCAAGAGCTAGTAAAGATTATAAATCTAACTAGCTCTAAATATGAAAATTGGAGTACATGACTATTAACAATATCAGTCCAATTTGTTAGAAAGCAAAAAGCAACTTCTATTCGCTAAAATAGAAGTTGCTTTTGTTTAAACACATTATATTCATAATGTAGTTTGTTATTTATTTAATTTATTAGATTTGTTAATACCCCAAGCACTTATACCAAATAAATTAATTTCTAAGTTTTCAGGTCTAAACACAGGATTCTTGCCTTCTTTTTTCTGCTGTTGATAATCTTTCATCAATGCAAAAGCAATGTTAGATAAACCAATAATGGAAATAATATTTACAATGGCCATTAATCCCATAAATAAATCTGCTGTACTCCATACAGTTTCTGTTTTGGCAACTGCACCAATAAATACTAAGACAACTACTAAACATCTAAAAACAAATAAAATCATCTTATTAGTAGATAAAAATTCGATATTTGATTGACCATAGTAATAATTACCAACAACTGAAGAAAACGCAAATAACGTCACTGCAATTGTAAGGAATATACCACCAGCTGAACCTAAATGTTCATTTAAAGCTGATTGTGTTACTGCAACACCTTGAGGTGCACTTTCACCAAATTTCAAACCAGAATATAATAAAATCATTATCGCTGTAGCTGTACAAACTAACATAGTATCAAAGAATACACCTAATGATTGAATTAAACCTTGTTTGACTGGGTGTGGAACAGCCGCAGTAGCTGCAGCATTTGGTGCTGAACCCATACCAGCTTCATTAGAGAATAAACCACGTTTAATTCCTTGTAGCACAGCAGCACCTACAGCACCACCAGTAACTTGTTCAAAGCCAAAAGCACTTTTAATAATTGTACCAATCATAGGAACAATTTGATCGATATTAAAAATTAAAATAGCTAATACCATACCAATATAAATGATAGCCATGATTGGAACGATGTAAGAAGATAACGTTGCAATACTACGTACACCACCAAAAATGATAATTGCTGTAATAATTGATAAAATAATACCAGTAATAACTGGGCTAACATTATATTGTGTATTTAATGATTCCGCAATAGTGTTGGATTGTACTGTATTAAAGACAAAAGCAAATGTAACTGTAATTAGAATTGCAAATGTAATACCTAACCATTTTTGATTTAAACCTTTAGTAATATAATAAGCTGGTCCACCACGGAAACCACCATCTTTATCATGAACTTTGTAAACTTGAGCTAACGTTGCTTCAATAAAGGCACTTGCAGCCCCGATAAAAGCAATGACCCACATCCAAAATACTGCACCAGGACCACCAAGAACAATTGCTGTCGCAACACCTGCAATATTCCCAGTACCAACTCTTGAACCAGCACTAATTGCAAATGCTTGGAATGGTGAGATTCCTTTTTTTCCATCTTCTAATGTTTCAGGTCTTTCTACTAATGCTCTAAACATTTCTGGCAACATTCTTAATTGCACAAATTTAGAACTGATTGTGAAAAAGAATCCTGCTGTTAATAATAAACCAATTAAGTACTGCGACCATATTAAATCATTTCCGATTTGGACAAAATCTTTAAACCATCCCGGAATTAAATTATCAAAATCTTTCAAAATACAACCCCTCGCATCCTCTATGTATGTTTTGTGTTTATCAAATGTTAAATATTGCAGTTAGAAAATGAATAAAATAAATTCTCCACTTTTTAATTTATCATATTGATAATCATTTTGTTTATACAGCACAAGAGATTTATATTAATTTAATCATTTCAGCTTAAGTTATTTAAAAACTGATTTGACAATGTTTTAATATAAATCCCTTGTTTTTTTACAAATAAACATTACTTTATTTTATCATTTAATTGGTTGATTGCATATATTTTTTTAATCTACATACATATCAATCAAATTACCAAACTCGTCTACATCAACAATAAATGATCCATTAGTATATTGCTCTGACTTATGAATATCAGTGATCATACCAACCTCTTCATTTGTTGTTGAATAAATTTTATACTGCTGGTGTTGTGCTGTTACGACATGAGCAGCCACAATACGATGAGGATTTTTCTTCAATTCTTTTAATAGTGTAATACCACGTTGTGCACGTTTAGCAATTTGTAGAACTTTAAATCCAATACGTTTTAATGAGCCACGTTGTGTAGCCATTAATATTGAATCTTTGTCATGAATACCCTCAGTCATTATAACTTTATCATCATCTTTAAGATTAATTGATTTAACACCTGCAGCACGTAACCCTATATCTGATAACTCTGACGTATTATATGTTAACGACATTCCTCGATGTGTGATAACAGTAATTAACTGATCATCTTCGAAACGCATCACATTAATTACTTCATCTGAATCTTTTAGTTTTATTGCTATTAAAGGTTTGTTAAATCTACTCGTCTTAAACTGTGGCACCGTACTTTTTTTCACCATGCCATTTCGAGTTGCAAAGATATAAAAAGCATTAGTGTTAAAATCTTTTTCATTAAAGATATCAATAACTGCTTCATCTTCATCAATTGGAACAATTTGAGAAACATGTTGTCCTAACTCTTTCCACCGAATATCTGCCAATTTATGAATAGGAATAAATAGATAACGTCCTTTATTTGTAAATACAATTGCAGTGTCTTGCGTATTTACTTCTTGGAATTTCAGTAAACTATCGCCATCTTTTAATCCAATTTCTGTCACACCACTAGCATTAAAGCTTCTAATTGATGTACGTTTAATATAACCATGTCTTGTTAAACTTAAGACAACATCTTCACTAGGTACCATGACTTCTTTATCAATCTTAATTTCAGAAATCTCTGCTTCAATCGTAGATAACCTATCAGTTTTAAATTTCTTCTTAATCTCTGTTAATTCATCTTTAATAACTGTTAATAAGGCATCATGATTATCTAAAATATTACGCAAATAATTTATTAAGTCTTCAAGTTCTTTATGTTCTTCTTGTAATGCTACAATATCTGTATTTGTTAAACGATATAATTGCAACATAACAATGGCTTCAGCTTGTTCTTCTGTAAAATCATAGGTAGCAATTAAATTTTCCTTAGCATCACGTTTATTTTTAGAACTACGAATTAATTCAATCACTTTATCTAATATGGATAACGCTTTAATTAAGCCTTCAACAATATGCATACGCTTTTCAGCATTATCTAATTCAAATTTAGTTCTATTTGCCACAACTTCAATTTGATGATTTAAATAACTATCAATAATTTGTCTAATACCCATTAATTTAGGTCTACCATCACTAATAGCAACCATATTAAAGTTATAAGAAATTTGTAAATCAGAATTTTTATATAGATAGTTTTTGATAGCTTCACTATTGACATCTTTTTTAAGTTCAATAGCAATACGTAAACCAGTTCTATCAGTTTCATCGCGAACTTCAACAATACCGTCCACTTTTTTATCAGCACGTAGTTCATCAATGCGCTTAACTAAACTACTTTTATTAACTTCATATGGAATTTCAGTAACAATTAATTGTTTACGTCCATTACGTAAAGTTTCTTCATCTACTTTGGAACGCACAATAATACGTCCCTTCCCTGATTCATAGGCTTTTTTAATACCATCAACACCTTGAATTATTCCACCAGTTGGAAAATCAGGACCTTTCATATATTTCATAAGCTGACTTACTGTAATATCAGGGTTATCGATATATTTTAAAGTGGCTTGAATTACCTCACCTAAATTATGAGGCGGTATATCTGTTGCATAACCAGCTGATATACCTGTTGAACCATTAACTAATAAATTAGGAAATCTTGATGGTAATACCATAGGTTCTAATGTTGTATCGTCATAGTTAGGAATAAATGCGACTGTTTCTTTATTAATATCTCTCAGTAGCTCTTCTGCCAATTGGCTCAATTTAGCTTCCGTATAACGCATTGCAGCAGGTGGATCATTGTCGATACTACCATTATTACCGTGCATTTCAATTAATACATGTCTTAATTTCCAATCTTGACTAAGACGTACCATTGCTTCATAAACTGAGGAGTCACCATGAGGGTGATATTGTCCTATAACGTCACCGACAGTTTTAGCACTTTTACGGAAGTTTTTATCATAGGTATTACCACTAGAATACATAGCATATAAGATACGACGTTGTACTGGTTTTAAGCCATCTCTAACATCAGGGAGTGCACGTTCTTGAATAATATATTTACTATATCTACCAAAACGATCACCAATAACATCTTCTAGTGATAAATCTTGAATTATTTCACTCACTTCGTTTCCTCCTCATCAAACTGTTCTTGCTCTAATACTTGAACTTCAGAATTATCAAGAATACTTTGATCTTCTTGCATACCAAATTCCACATGGTTTTCAATCCATTCACGACGTGGCGCAACTTTATCGCCCATTAATGTTGTCACGCGTTTAGATGATCGAACTTCATCTTCAACTTGAACCCGAATTAACGTACGGGTATCTGGGTTCATTGTTGTTTCCCATAATTGTTCAGGATTCATTTCACCTAGACCTTTATAACGTTGTAAAGTAAATCCTTTTCCTAATTCTTGTTGTAATTTACCTAATTCTTCATCTGTCCAGGCATATTCAATACGTTTTGTTTTGCCTTTACCTTTTTCAAGTTTATATAACGGTGGTAAAGCGATAAATACTCTTCCTGCTTGAACTAACGGTTTCATATATTTAAAGAAGAATGTTAATAGTAATACTTGAATATGTGCGCCATCAGTATCGGCATCTGTCATAATAATAACTCGATTATAATTACTATCTTCAAGTTTAAAATCTGTACCTACACCAGCACCTATAGTGTGAATAATAGTGTTGATTTCTTCATTTTTAAATATATCTTCAAGTCTAGCCTTTTCAGTATTAATGACTTTACCTCTTAAAGGTAAGATTGCTTGGAATTTACGATCTCTTCCTAATTTAGCTGAACCACCTGCTGAGTCACCTTCGACCAAATATAATTCATTTTTTTCCGTATTTTTACTTTGTGCAGGTGTTAGTTTGCCTGATAATAATGTATCTTTACGTTTGTTCTTTTTGCCTGAACGCGCATCTTCACGCGCTTTACGTGCGGCTTCACGTGCTTGTTGTGCTTTAATGGCTTTTTTAACTAATGATTTGGACAATTGACCCTTTTCTTCTAAATAAAATGGTAGTTTATCAGCAACAACTGAATCTACAGCACTTCTAGCTTCAGAAGTACCTAATTTAGATTTAGTTTGTCCTTCGAATTGTAATAATTCTTCAGGAATACGAACAGAAATAACTGCTGTCAAACCTTCACGTATATCATTACCATCTAAATTTTTATCTTTAGCTTTCAATTCATTAATACGTCTTGCATAATCATTAAAGACACGTGTCATTGCAGTCTTAAAACCAACTTCATGTGTACCACCATCTTTTGTTCTAACATTATTCACAAAGCTTAAAATACTTTCAGAATATTGATCATTATATTGAAAAGCTACATCTACTTCAATGCCGTTAGATTCACCTGAAAAAGTAGCTACATCATGTAAAACTTCTTTTCCTTCATTGATATAACTTACAAATTCTTTAATACCATCTTCATAATGATATAATTCTTGGCGTTCTTTGCCATTTCTTAAATCAACTAAGTTAATTTTCAAATTTTTAAGTAGGAAAGCTGACTCTTGTAAACGTTCACTTAAAGTATCAAAGTTAAAAGAAGTAGATGCTTTAAAGATTGTTGCATCTGGTTTAAATGTTACTTTAGTACCTGTTTTTTTAGTCTTGCCTTTTTTCATTAATCCTGATGTAGGTACGCCACCATTTTTAAAACTTTGTTGATAAATATTACCGTCTCTATGTATTTCAACCACTAACCATTCACTCAAAGCATTCACTACTGACGCACCAACACCGTGTAAACCACCAGAAGTTTTATAGCCGCCTTGACCAAATTTCCCACCAGCATGTAGTACAGTAAATATTACTTCTACTGTAGGTTTCCCTGATTTATGTATACCTGTTGGCATCCCACGTCCATTATCTTCTATTGAAATACTACCATCTTGATTAATTGTTACATTTATTTCATTTCCGTAACCGTTTAATACTTCATCGACGGAGTTATCGACAACTTCATATACCAGATGATGTAGTCCACGCTTATCAGTAGATCCAATATACATACCTGGTCTTTTTCTAACTGCTTCCAGACCTTCTAATACCTGTATTGAATCATCTGAATAATTATTTTGTTTATTCATTGCCAATGATTTCGCCTCCTGCAAACGTACGTTCGTTTTTAAAACTATACAATAGTTATTCTTATATAAATCGCCTTAAATTGCAAGTATCAATTAAATTTCAACTACTTTTTATAGATAATAATAATTAGTATTAAAATTTATTCGCCCTAACTAAAACGAATGTGATAAAATGATGCTAAGTCATTAAAGGATGTGTAATAATTATGATGATAATCATCATGTTACTACTGAGTTATCTCATTGGTGCATTCCCAAGCGGGTTTGTAATTGGTAAATTGTTTTTCAAAAAAGATATTAGACAATTTGGTAGTGGCAACACTGGCGCAACGAATAGTTTCAGAGTACTTGGAAGACCAGCAGGGTTTATTGTAACATTTCTAGATATTTTTAAAGGATTTATAACCGTATTCTTCCCTATTTGGTTACCTGTACATGCTGACAGTCCGATAAGTACATTTTTTACTAACGGACTTATTGTAGGACTATTTGCTATTCTGGGTCATGTTTATCCAATATATTTAAAATTTAAAGGGGGCAAAGCAGTTGCAACTAGTGCCGGAGTAGTCTTAGGTGTTAATCCTATCTTACTCTTAATTCTAGCAGTTATATTCTTTGCAGTACTTAAAATATTTAAATATGTTTCTTTATCAAGTATAGTAGCTGCAATTTGCTGTGTTATTGGCTCGTTGATTATTCAAGACTATATCTTATTAGTTGTGAGCGCTTTGGTTGCGGTTATACTTATTATAAGACACCGAACTAATATTATAAGAATTTTTAAAGGTGAAGAACCTAAAATTAAATGGATGTAATTACATCATAACATTATACTTTACTCCACTGTTCGCAAAATGTATTATTTGCAACTAATGGAGTATTTTTTATTTACAATAAAGCAATTAATATAAAAAATTATCAGTCTATGCTATAATTCAATGGTCAAAATGATTAATATTAACTTGATTATGGAGGTCATTTTAATGAAAATAGAATTAACTAATGAAGCAGTAGACTGGTTTAAAGATGAATTAGAATTACCTGAAGGTAATAAAGTATTAGTCTTCTTTGTTCGTTATGGTGGTGAATTTCAATTGAAACAAGGATTTAGTCCAGCATTTACCGTTGAAAATAGAGATGACATTGAAATTGGCTATGAACAACAATATAATGGCCTAGACATTGTCGTTGCTGAAAAAGATTTATGGTATTTTGAAGATGACCAAATCGTGGTTGATGTTGTTGATCACGAAGATGAAATTTCATATACTGTTAAGTAACCATTCTTCCATAATTATACTTTAACTAATTAACCTAATTTATAAAGAAAATAAAATAATATTTAAAAAGCAGTTGCTTAAATTAAGAATGCATCTTAATTTGCAACTGCTTTTTTTATAGTCCATCTACACCATTAACCACTTCAAAATCGAGTTGTTGTTTATTCAGTTGATCTACTTTACTATACGCAGCATGCCAATCTGGAAAATAACGATCTAAGCGAATCGGCTTAAACGTATCTTCTTTAATACAAATTAACTCAGTTGACCCAGTTGTCGCTAGTTCACCTTGTTCATTATAAATTTCATAACGATATAATGAGCGAAGTCTTGAATATTTTTCTACCCATGTTTTTATTTTAACTTTTTCAGGATAAAATAGAGACTTTTTATAATTAACATTTAATTCAGTAACAGGAGAAATAATACCCTCTCTTTCCATTGCTGCATAACTAAAACCTAATTTTGAAATATAATCTAAACGTGCAACTTCAAACCAAGTCGCATAATTACCGTGGTATATGACACCCATCTTATCAGTTTCAGCATATCTAGCTTCAATTTCAGTAATACTATATATCATTTTATTCCTTCTTTCACATATAATCCTTCCTAAGTTTAACATAAATAATAAAAGACTATGCCGTGAAATACATGACATAGTCTTGTTTAAATTCAATTATTGAGCTAATTTATTTCTTAATACCATTTGTAAAATACCACCATGACGATAGTAGTCCATTTCTACTAATGAGTCAAAGCGTGCCATAGCATCAAATTCTACTAATTCGCCATCAGATTTTTTAGCTGTAACCTTAACAAAATCATGTGGCTGAACTGATTCATCAATATTAACTGAAATTTCTTCAGTACCATCTAAACCTAATGAATCTGCTGATTCACCTTTTCTAAATTCTAATGGAAGTACACCCATCATTACTAAGTTTGAACGGTGAATACGCTCATAACTTTGTGCTATAACAGTTTTAACACCTAATAAATTAGTACCTTTGGCAGCCCAGTCACGAGAAGAACCCATACCATAGTCATTACCTGCAAGAACAACTAAACCAGTACCATCTTCTTTATATTTCATTGCTGCATCGAAAATTGGCATAATTTCATTTGTTGGCCAATAAGTTGTGAAACCACCTTCAGTTCCTGGCGCTAATTGGTTTTTGATACGAATATTAGCAAACGTACCTCTTACCATTACTTCATGGTTACCACGACGAGAACCATAAGAGTTAAATTCACGAATTGGTACATCATGGTCTAATAAATATTTACCTGCTGGTGTATCTTTACCAATGGCTCCTGCTGGAGAAATATGGTCAGTTGTTACTGAATCACCAAATTTACCCATAACACGTAAATGATTTAAAGGTTCAATCTTACCAGGTTCTTTTGATAAACCTTGGAAGAATGTTGGATTTTGAATATAAGTTGAATTAGGATCAAAATCATACAATGGTTTATCAGTAACATCAATTTCATTCCATAATTTATTATTACTATATACATTTTCATATTCTTCTTTAAATAGTTCTGGTGTCACTACACTGTCGACTGTATCAGAAACTTCTTTGATTGATGGCCAAATATCTTTAAGATAAACATCTTTGCCATCTTTACCTTTACCAATTGGCTCATGTTCTAAATCAATATCAACTGTACCAGCTAACGCATATGCCACTACTAATTGTGGAGAAGCTAAATAGTTAGCTTTAACTAATGGATGAATACGGCCTTCAAAGTTACGGTTACCTGATAATACAGATGTAACTAATAAGTCTTCTTGAGCAATTGCTTTTTCAATTTCTGGTAACAATGGACCTGAGTTTCCGATACATGTCGTACAACCATAACCAACTAAATTAAATCCTAAATCATCAAGATATTCTTGTAAGCCTGAATCTCTTAAGTATCCAGTAACAACTTTTGAACCTGGTGCTAATGATGTCTTAACATATTCTGGTACTTGTAAGCCTTTTTCGACGGCTTTTTTAGCAACTAATCCAGCACCTAACATTACATATGGGTTAGATGTATTTGTACATGATGTGATTGCTGCAATAGCAATATCTCCAGTAGTCATTGTAGCTTTTGAACCATCTGCAAATTCAATTTCAGCAGTCTTATCAAACTCGCTAGCATCTAATCCATGTCCTTGGTTACCTGCAGGAGCAGTAACTGAATCTTCAAAAGCTGTTTTCATATCGCTTAAGAAAATTAAGTCTTGAGGACGCTTTGGACCTGATAATGATGCTTCAACTGTTGCTAAATCTAACTCAATCACATCAGTATAATTAGGATCTTCATTTTCAACATCGAAGAACATATGATTTTGTTGTAAATATTCTTTAACAACAGCGATATGTTCGTCAGAACGACCAGTTAACTTCATATATTTAAGTGATTCTTCATCAACTGGGAAGAAACCACATGTTGCACCATACTCAGGTGCCATGTTCGCAATTGTAGCACGGTCAGCTAATGGTAAATGTTGTACACCAGGACCAAAGAATTCAACAAATTTTCCTACAACACCTTTTTTACGTAACTCTTGAGTCACACGTAATGCTAAGTCAGTAGCTGTAGCACCTTGTGGTAATGCATTGGTTAATCTAACACCAATTACTTCAGGAATTGGGAAATATGATGGTTGACCAAGCATTCCAGCTTCAGCTTCTATACCACCAACACCCCAACCAAGAACACCAATACCATTAATCATAGTTGTATGTGAGTCTGTACCTACCAATGTATCAGGGAATGCTGTTTGTTCACCATCTACATCTCTTACATGAACTACATTAGCTAAATATTCTAAGTTAACTTGGTGGACAATACCTGTTGCAGGTGGAACAGCATTATAATTGTCAAATGCTTTTGTTGCCCAGTTTAAAAATTGATAACGTTCATAGTTACGTTCAAATTCTAATTTCATATTGCGTTCAAGCGCATCTGGATTAGCATAGCTATCAACTTGTACTGAGTGATCGATAACTAAATCAACAGGTACTTCAGGGTTGATTTTGTTAATATCTCCACCTACATCATCCATAGCTTTACGTAAAGATGCTAAATCTACTACTGCTGGCACACCCGTAAAGTCTTGTAAAATAACACGTGAAGGTTTAAATGGAACCTCCCCTTCGTTACCTTCATTTCCAAATTGACTCAGTGCTTTAATGTGCTCATCAGTAATAACAAAATCATCTTCTTGACGAAGTAAAGATTCTAGTAATACACGAATAGAATAAGGTAATTTTGAAATTGTTGTATAACCACTATCTTCTAAAGACTTTAAATCATAATAAGTATAATTTTGACCATTCAATGAAAATTGCTTTTTTGATTGTGCTTTCATATTTGCAGCCATAAATTAATCCCCCTTGGTTAAATTTATATTTATATGCCTTAATTAAATTGTATAATTATATGTATTGTTTAACAACTCATCTAGACTAGAAAACGCTTAAATATCATTTCGACTTTTTAATCAGTATTCATAAGTAAAACTTATCATAAAGACGAAGTGTAATAAGTATTTATTATTAATTGAGAATAGTTATCAATGTCAATTAACTGTGAGGCTATAATTGAATATTCAGTATTTTTCATTAACTTTAATGATTTCTTAAATACTATCATTGATTAATATGGCTTTAATTACTATCACATATTAAAATGATGCTATTTTAAATAATAAATTACCGGATGCACCATTTAGCAAATTTCTCCCAAAATACTGAACTAATTGTTAAGCCTCTATTTTTTATAGGTTCTCTCTCAACTTGGACTGATACATAATTATTTTTTCAAACCTCGTACTCCAGCCTTCACATATAGAGCTAGTTAGATTTTTAATCTTTATTAGCTCTTATACAATTGTTGCGCTAGCAATCAATTGTAATCCTTTAAAACTAGTTAGATTTTTAATCTTTACTAGCTCCTGCCCAACCTTGCTCATCAAGTACATTAAAGTAAAAATTTCAGTTATAAAATTTTTCTATGACGGGTCCCTGCATTGTCTGTAGAATTTCTTGGTGAAATTCTATGTTGGGCCCCTTGCCCAGCTTGCACATTATTGTAAAAATTCTGTTTACAGAATTTTTCTTTGCTGGGTCCCTACTTCATGATTTTCGGCTTCAAAATTTATACATCAACCGAATTTGACAATGAGCCAACATAAAAAGACTTACGAACGGCTGCTCGTAAGTCTAATTACATAATATTATTGTTCTTTTTCTTGATTTCTACGTGATTGACGTTTTTCAAGAATATCTGATTCATAATCTTCTTGTTGGTGCTTAATATACTCTTGTAAACGATGTTTATTAGGCGTTAATGTAAGTCCTAAGAATTTTCGTTCTTGGTTAGCATCTTTGTAGAAACTTATCATCATGAGTATGACGACGAAGGAGAATGGGAATGCACTTATGATTGCTGCACTTTGAATAGCATTAAGTGCTTCAGAACCATTACCGCCACCTGCTAATAATAGTACGAAAGCGATAAGTGCTTGTGCAACTCCCCAAACAACTTTAACCATACTAGATGGATTTAATGAACCAAATGTTGTTTGCATTCCTAAGACAAATGTCGCAGAATCGGCTGAAGTAATAAAGAATGATGCAATTAATAATAATGCAACCAATGATAATACAACGCCGAATGGTACATGATTGAACACTCCAAAGAGTTGTGTTTCTGGAGTCATATTAAATACTTCTTTGTATTTTTTACCAGTTTCTATACCTAAGACACCAAAGACACTAAACCAAATGAAACTTACAATTGCAGGTACTAAAAGAACTCCAGAAATAAATTCTCTGATTGAACGTCCTTTAGATACTCTTGCAATAAACACTCCTACGAATGGGCTCCAGCTTAACCACCAACCCCAATAGTAAAGTGTCCATGATGACATCCATTCACGTTTTTGAGGATTAAGTGCTGCTGTGTCAAAGCTATTATATAGGAATGTATTTAACAAGCTACCAGTAGAACTAGTTAACATATTTAAAATTAGAACTGTTGGACCAACAATTAATGCAGCTATCATAAGTACAGTACCTAATCCAATATTTAAGTTACTAAGGTATTGAATACCTTTACTTAAACCAGACCATGCACTAGCTATAAACAGAATAGTTACTACGACAATAATAATTGCTTGTACCCAAGTTGTATTTGGAATACCAAACAGATAGTTTAAACCACCATTTATTTGTAATGCACCCATACCTAATGATACAGCTACACCTACAATAGTAGCAAAAACAGAGAGAACATCAATCAGCGTTCCGATAGGTCCTTCTACTTTATCTCCTAAAATTGGACGTAAAGTTCTTGAAAGTAATCCTGGCTCACCTTTACGGAATTGAGCATAAGCTAATGCCAGAGCTACTACACCGTAAACTGCCCAAGCATGGAATCCCCAATGGAAGAATGTTGATCTTAAAGCTTCTGTATATGCTTCCGTTGTTTTAGGATCAGCTGTAGGTGGTGTTGCAAAATGCGCCATTGGCTCTGCTGCACCATAAAAGACTAATCCAATTCCCATACCTGCACTAAACAACATTGCAAACCAAGAAACAGTATTAAATTCTGGTTTATCATTAGGTTTACCTAATTTGAGTTTACCAATTGGACTAAAGATAAGGAATACACAAAAGAAAACTATAACAGTTGTTAGTATTAAATAATACCAACCTAAATTTTCAGTAATCCACATTTTAATACTATTCGTTACATTGTTGAATTGTTCAGGTAAAATTGCACCAATCAACACAACTATAGCAACTACAATAGCACTATAAATAAAGACTGGAGAATACTTCTTTTCACTACCATTATTAGGTGAAGAAGAATTCATAATTAATTACTCCCTTCAATTCAATATTTAGTTTTCAATAGAAATAAATTAAAGTTTTATCCAAAAAATTTAATTTATACTAACGCACCTATATAGGATAACAAAGCTCAACATGATAATCAAATTTTCTTAAAATTAGTATTTTCTAAATTTTTTATATGTTGTATAATGTAATTTACATTTAAAAAAGAGAGGTAGTATTATGTTAAAAGAATTTAAAGAGTTCGCTTTAAAAGGGAATGTACTTGATTTAGCTGTAGCTGTTGTTATGGGGGCAGCATTCAACAAGATTGTAACAGCATTAGTTCAATATATTATAATGCCATTAATTGGTAAAATTTTCGGTTCAGTTGACTTCGCGAAAGAATGGTCATTCTGGGGTATTAAATATGGTCTATTCATCCAATCAATTATCGATTTTATCATTATCGCATTTGCGTTATTCATCTTCGTAAAAATTGCTAACACATTAATGAAAAAAGAAGATGAAGAAGAAGTGCTTGAAGAAAATACTGTCTTACTTACAGAAATCAGAGACTTATTAAGAGAAAAAAACTAAATTAGTCTTCAAAAAAATACACGACAATATCTATAGTTAGTCTTTACAAACTTATTAATTTGTTTTAAGACTAGCCTTTTAACGATATTGTCGTTTTTTATTTACCTATTTAATTAAATGTATATATTTCATTCAAGTTTGACCATTGTCGCTATTTCATCTATTTAACTTACATAATCATTACGATAACAACGCTTATTTTAAATTGTAGTCATATTATAGTAACTGTTGATTTATCAAAAATTATCGTTCTATTGTCTTCAGACTACATTTATTAATGACTATCATAATTTTATATTAAACAGTAATCATTAATAATGTAGTTAAAAAAAGATCCATCTTGATAACATTACATATTTAAAATAATTTTAATTTCTTCTAAAAGTAGTCGTACTTTGATATTGATTTGCTCTCACTTCTAAAATTAATGGTATCCTATTCTTCAACTCACTCACATGCGAGATAATACCAACCATTCTACCAGTCGACTTAATATTCAATAAAGTATCCAATGCAGTTTCTAAAGTTTCTTGATCTAGAGTACCAAAGCCTTCATCAATAAATATAGATTCAAGTGAGATACCACCTGCTTGTTGTTGCACAATTTCACTAAGACCCAATGCTAATGCTAATGATGACTGGAATGTTTCTCCGCCTGATAAAGAACTTATATGTCTTGATTTATTAGAATGCAAATCAAAAACATCAATTTCTAAACCACTTAATCCCTGTGATACCGCTTCTCTCCGTTTCAATTGGTAACGATTGTCCGTCATGTTTGCTAAACGTAAATTGGCTTGACTAATAATCTTATCTAAATAGTATATCAAAACATAATTTTCAAGATTTAATTTTTTGTTATTTTTACCATTTAGTATTTCTGATAATTGGAAAATTTGTTGTTGTTCTTTCAATTCTTTATTCAAATAGTTTATATGCTGTTCAATATCTTTAATTTTCTTAAATATTTCTTGCCATTGAAATTGAACTTTAGACAACTCACTTATATCATGTTCTTGCTGTTGTTTAGCAATTTCATAGTCATTTGTTAACTTATCGTGATCATATAATTCTTTATGTTCTGTTAATTGCTTTAATCTTTTAATTTCTATTTCGTATTCATGTAACTGTTGATGATATTGATCAATATCATGTTGTATTTGTTCTTTTTGTTGTCGATATTGAACAATATTTTCAATTTCTTGCAGTGAAGTTATATTTAGACGTTGTTGCTCTTGTTCAATATGAAGGTTTATATCATTTAACTGTGTCTCATAATCATTTAATTGTTGTTGGTAATGTTCAAGATTGTTATGTTCAATCTTATCTTTCTGTTCAACTTCATTTAATTGTTTAGTCAAGTCGTCTCGTTGCTCACGATACCTCTGAATACTTTGTACATATTCTTTATATACATTTAAAAATTCAGAAATATCATCAAAGTTTGTTACTTTTTTAAACTCTGTTATATTCTCTCTATGTTGATTTAGTTTACTGTTATTATTATTTAATGATAGTTCTGTTTGATGTAATTGTTGAATGAAACTTTCTTTTTGTTTTACTTTATTCTCAGCTTTTTTATTTATCTCTTGTTGTTGCACTAACTGTTGTTGTTTTACAGTTAGTTCATGCTGTAAATCTTGTAAATGATTTGTATTGATATCAATTATAGATATATTAGAAATTTGCTCCTTAACATTTTTAATTTCGTTATCTTTTACAGCTATATTTGATTGGACTGTTGCAATATCAGCTTCTATTTGTTTCACTTCATTACGTCTCTTATTGATTGAATTAAAATCAATATGTTCTCCTAAGTCTTGTATTTCATTACCACAAATAGGACATACTTCTCCAATTGATACTGCCGCTTTTATTTCATTCACAAAATCTTCTTTATTATTTAAATCTAATAAATCTTTATCTAAGCTGTTAAGTTTATTTTTCAATTCAGCCATAACATCTAATTGATTACTTTTCTGTAATTGTAATTCTGTCAACTGTTGTTGCTGTTCTTTCATTTTTGCTTTTGCATCTAATTGATCTTCCATATTTTTAATATTATTGTTTAAATTGTTTATTTCAGTTGTTAACTTAATTACTATATCATAGTCTTGTTTAAGGTCTTTTATATCACTATTCAGTTGACTTATATTGTCTTTTAATTCGCCTTGCTTAATATAATCTTGTTCAAATTGCTGTTTAACTTGTTCAATATCTTGATAACTATTCTTGTATTTATCAATGTGTTGTTCTATATATTGAGTTGCATTGATAAAATCTTCTTTATTTTTAATAGTTTCTTTTTTAGCATTAAGTTGTTCAAATTGATTATTAATTGCTATTTTCTCTGTATTAATAGCCTCAATTTGTTTGTAGCTTTGTTTCATACTGTTTTTAGCATTATTATATTTCACTGTTATTAGCTCTTTATTATCTAAATA